>NZ_JBBGZC010000015.1:0-137921 GCF_037479395.1 Comamonas sp. MYb21
GGCTATCGCCCATCGAGTTTGAACAGCGCCATTCCCAACGGCTCAAGAGTGTCTAGCCAAGTCGGGGCGATTCACTGCAAGCCAAAGATCCCTCTGCTTAATTGTTCTTTGTTCGCCTCAAATCTATAAAACAGGCGCAATGGATATGTGGCAAGGTACGGGATATATGGTAGGTAGATGATGGTATCTATCGTGCGAATCTGGTGATTAGCTGGCACCAGCAGTTCTGGCCTGACCCGGGACCGTCCAGCAGAAGCCCATCGAGTCCCCAAGGACCCTGCTGGCGTTGTGCAGACGCTCCAAGCGGTGTGTGTACGCATTGCTCCTTCATCGTTCGGGTTACGCGTTCGACCATGCCGTTTTGCTGCTCTTGAGCATCGCCCATCCACCTTGAAAAACATGGGCATGCTTTTGCCCGAAGCCCGAATGGGATGGCAAACCATGACTCTAGGTGGCTCGTTAGGGGAAATGGGGGACATTGGCGTCCGTTCGCATTCAAGCCCGCAACGTAGTGCCCACGCCATGCAAATCCTGACTGCACTGCCGCAAATGCGCCTGCATCTGCGCGACTGGCAGCACCATCGGCTCCAGTGCATGGCTGCAGGTATCGACCGCTGCAGCCAAAGCCATCTCTAGCTGCTCGCGCACAGCATTTTGCAAAGTCGCGTAAAGGGCATCAGGGCCCACAGTAGCCGGTGGCCACCCCAGGGTCGCTGGTTCTGCTGGCAGCGCAGGCAGTGCATAGCCAGCGAGATGGCTGCGCAGCTGTTCCCTAATCTCACCTCGCACTAGCGCAGCAACCTCGGCAAACAGCAAGGGCAACCGATCCGCATACAGATCCAGCAACCCCGGCAGCGCAGGAATGGTCTGGCGCCACGCAGCGCGCAGCATCGCCGTCTTGCTGTGCTGTAGCCGCTCTTGCTCCTGGGCCAGGACCTGTTGCAGGCGCTGCAGTTGGGGCCGCAGTTCGGCATCGATAGCGCCTTGTAGGTTTTCTTCCAGGTGGTGCAGCAGCACCTCGGCCGGTTTGCGCTGTTTGTAGACCTGGGCGGGGGCCAGTACCTCGGCGATGGCGGTGTAGAGGCGCAGCAGGCCAGCGTTGGCCAGTGCGTCGGGGCCTGGCTGGCTGCGTGCGGCGTGGACGGAGATGGAGACGGGGCGCTTCAGTACCGACACATCAATGCCCAGCTGGCGCAGCTTGCCCTGGGCGCGTGCCTGTACGTCGGCCTCTTGCAGCGCGCGGTTGCCTGGGGTTTTGTTGCGCAGGCATTTTTGGATCTCGCCATCGACCTCGTCTTCTTCGATCAGGTCGCTGCGGGTGATGACCGGCAGCAGAGGCTTGTTGCGGCGCAGTTCGCGGGCGAGTTCGTCCAGCTCTTGCACCTGGCCGGGCGAGGTGGAGCTGCTGAGCCAGAGCAGGCCGTCGGCGCTTTCGGTAAAGCGCTGGGTGAGGGCGGCGTTCTCGGGCGTGACGGAATGCAGGCCGGGGGTGTCCAGCAGCACCAGGCCGGTGCCCAGGCACAGGCCTTGCAGCCGGGCTGTTGTTTCGGTGGCGCCTTCGCGCAGCGGCTCGTCGCTTTCCACCACGGCCCCATCTGCCAGATGGAAAAAGCGCAGGGGCTGGCCCTGCGCGGCAAAGCGCTCGGCCAGAAAGTTGCACAGCGAGCTTTTGCCGGCATTGAACTTGCCAAATACCAGCAGAATCACGCGCTGCTCAAAGTCCTGGGCCAGGCTGCGTGCGGGCTGCAGCGCAGACCATTGCTGCGCCCAGCGTGCCTGCAGATCCTGGCATTGCTGCTGGAGGGCCTGGGCTTGCTGGGCCAGCGGGTGGCTGGGCTGCAGGCCGGGTGTTGGTGCCAGGGCGCTGCCCAGGCCTTGTTGCAGCTGGGTTTGCCAGGCTTGCAGCTGTTGCAGCTGGGAATGCAGTTGCGCCAGCCCGGCCTGATGGTTGGCAGTGGTGGGCCCGGCAGCGCTGCCACCCGCATGGGCCAGAAATTGCTGCTCGCCGGCCATGGCATTCATGCGCGGGTCTCCAGTGCTTCGAGTGCGCTCAAGGCTGTTAAAGCCTGGGCGCTGGCTTGCACCTGGGCTTCTTGGTGGGCCATGCGCTGCACCAGGGCCTGGCGGTCAGCCGAGAGCTCAAAGTAGCGGGTAAAGGCCTGGGCCAGGGCGCTGCGCCCGGCGGACTCGCAAAACAGGCGGCGCAGGTCCTGGCGGTATTTCACCGAGACGCCCATGACGGCGACCATCACGCTGTCCAGGCTCTTGACCTGGGTCTGCTGCTCCAGCGGCAGCTCCACCACGCCATGCTTGGTCAAGATGGCGCTGATGCTGATGCAGGCCTTGGAATAGGCGACCTGCAGGCGGTTGCGCTCGAGCTTGCCGGGCGTCATCTTGAACTGGTCGGCAAAGCTGTCGGGCGTGCGCGAATGGTCCGGCCCCGGTACATCGAGCACGGCCTGGATGTCCTGGCCGGTCTTGTCTTGCACGGCGGCCAGGTCGCTCGCAAAGCGCTGGCCTTGCGCTGCCTGCAGCTGGCTCAACTGGGCCAGGCTCTGCTGGCGCTCGGCATGCAGGGCCTGGAGCTGGCTGCGAATTTCTTGCAGCAGCAGCGCTTTCTCATGGCTGCGCGCCTGGGGCACCTGGGCGAGCGCGAGTTTGAGGGACTGCTGCAGCGCCGGGATGCCGCTTCTCTCCAGCAGCAGTTGTTTGGCGCCATCCACGCCCTGGCGGTAGCGGGTGGATGAGACGGCCAGCCACATCTGGCCGGCGGCTTGCGCTGCGATGGCGCCGTTCACCTGCTGCTGGGCGGCATCGTCGGCCAGCTGGTCAATCTGGGTGAGCACGCACAGCGTTTGGCGCCGGGTGCGCTGGGAATCGGCGTGCAGTGCTTGGAGCAGGCTGCGCTCGCGCGCATCGAGCTCGCCTTCCTTGGCGGCATGCACAAAAAGGCGGATGTCGGACTCTAGCCAGGTGGCGCGGTGCGCGTGGTCGTCATCGGCTTGGTCCACATCGGCATCCAGCCCCGGCGCATCCAGCCAACGCACCTGCGCATGCACATGGCCGGACAGGGCCACGGTCTCGCGCCGGTCGGCCACGGCAAAGGTGGGGCTGCCGATCAGCTCATTGAGCAGGCGGCTTTTGCCGTGGTTGTACTTGCCCACCACGGTGACGACGGGCTGCAGGCCGCGCTCGGCCAGCACGCGCAGGCGCGCCAAGTCATGCCTGCGCTGGGGCAGCACGGCGCTAATCGCCTGCTCGGCGTGGCTGCGGGTATCGTTGAGGTTCATGGGGTTGGCCCTTGTTGTCCGTTGCCGGGCTGCGGCATCAATCCAGGCGGATGCCGCGTTCTTTGATCAGCTTGCCCCAGCGCGCCAGCTCCTGCTGCAGGTGGGTGGCCAGCGCCTGGGGCGTGCTGCCAATGGGCTCGGCGCCCACGCTTTCGAGCTTTTTGAGGGTATCGGGCTGCTGCATCGCGCCGTTGAGCACCTGGTTGAGCCGGGCCACCACCTGAGGTGGTGTGCCGGCTGGCGCAAACACCGCAAACCAGGGCGATACCTCGTAGCCGGGCAGGCCGGCTTCGGCAATCGTGGGCACACCGGGCAATGCCGAGGAGCGCTTGGCAGTCGTCACGCCCAGCGCGCGCAGCTTGCCAGACTGGATATGGGGCCGCGCCGAGGTGATGCTGTCAAACATCAGATCGACCTGGCCGCCCAGCATGTCGGTAATGGCCGGGCCGCTGCCCTTGTAGGGCACATGCATCAGCTCCACCCCGGCGGTGGAGGCAAACACCTCGCCGGCCAGGTGGATGGAGGTGCCGTTGCCTGCGGACGCATAGCTCAGCTTGCCGGGGTTGCGGCGCGCATGGGCCAGCAGGTCCTGCACGGATTGGTCGGGGCTGCGGGCGGCATTGACCACCAGCACATTGGGCACCACCGCCAGCAGGCTGATGGGCGCAAAGTCCTTGACCGGGTCGTAGGCCAGCTTGGCGTACAGCGCCGGGTTGGTGGCCATGCCAATCGAGGTGATCATGATGGTGTAGCCGTCGGCAGGCTGCTTGGCGACATAGTCAGCACCAATATTGCCGCCGGCGCCGGGCCGGTTCTCGATCACAAAGGGCTGGCCCAGCTCGCGCGCGGCGCGGTCGCCCAAGGTCCGGGCAATCACATCCATCGCGCCGCCCGGCGGAAAGGGCACCACCCATTTGATGGGCTTGGCCGGCCAGGCGGCATCGGGTTGCGCCATGGCGGCACCTGGCAGCGCCAGGGCCGCCAGCAGCAGGGCCAGGGTTCGCCGTTGCATCGTCATCTGCATCTGCCTGTCTGCTTATCGGATGGAAGAGGGGTGCTTGGCCAGTGGCGTCACTGTGATCTGCATATAGGGGAACAGCGGCAGCTGGCTCAGCGTGTTGTGCAGCTCGTCATGGCTGGCCACATCGAAGACGCTGTAGTTGGCGTATTCGCCCACCACACGCCACAGGTGCGGCCATTGTCCGGATTCCTGCAGCTGCTGCGAATAGGCTTTTTCCGCAGCCTTGATGCGCGCGGCCTCTTCGGCAGGCAGGCTGGCGGGGATGTTGACGACCATATGGACAAGATAGAGCATGGTTTTTTCCTAAGGCGGGATCAGACGGCGGGGCGAACGGCAGCCACGGAGACGCTGGGCGCCTCTTGCTTGCCACGGTAGTAAAGGATGAAGAAGCCGATGGCGAGCGCCGCCACCAGGCCGGGCACGGCAAACACCAGGAAGTTCATCTGCAGCGGCAGGGCTGCGGCCATCAGCCAGCCGCCCAGCAGCGGGCCCACAATGGCGCCGGTGCGCCCCACACCCGAGGCCCAGCCCAGGCCGGTGGAGCGGATGGCCTGCGGATAGAACTGGGCGGTGTTGGCATACAGCAGGATCTGCGTGCCGATGGTGGTGGCGCCGGCAATGGCGATCAGCAGGTAGAGCACCGGCATGGGGCTGTTGAAGCCCAGCAGCGCGATGGCCACGGTGCCCAACGCAAAGAAGGCCAGCACCACCTTGGGCAGGCTGAAGCCGTCACCCAGCCAGCCGCCGGCAATGGCGCCGACCACGCCGCCAAAGTTCAGCATCAGCAGGAACGACAGGCTCGATCCCAGGCTGTAGCCGGCCGTGGCCATCAGCTTGGGCAGCCAGGAGCCCAGCGCATACACCATCAGCAGGCAGCAGAAGAAGGACAGCCAGATCATGAAGGTGCCCATGGCGCGGCCCTTGAGGAACAGATCGAGCATCGGGACGCCGGCGCCCTTGGCTTCGGTCTGCAGCAGCTGCACATCGCTGCCCATGGCCACATCGGGCGCAACCTGCGACAGCATCTGCCTTGCCTTGGCCTGCTGGCCCTGGCGCAGCAAAAAGCCCACCGACTCGGGCAGCTTCCACAAGATCAGCGGCAGCAGCACCAGCGGCAGGGCTGCGGCAAAGAACATGGACTGCCAGCCAAAGCGCGGCAGCATGTAGATGCCCAGGCCCGCGCAGAGCACGCCGCCCAGCGAATAGCCGCTGAACATCAGCGCCACCAGGGTGCTGCGGGCGCGCTTGGGGGCGTACTCGTTGATGAGGGCCACGGCATTGGGCATCAGGCCGCCGCAGCCCAGGCCAGCGATAAAGCGGAAGATGCCAAACTCGGTGGGCGAGGTGGCAAAGCCGCTCATGAAGGTGGCAATGCTGAACAGCACAAAGCTGATGGCCACGCCTTTTTTGCGGCCGATGCGGTCGGCCAGCGGGCCAAAGATGAAGGCGCCAAACATCATGCCGAACAGCGCATAACTGCCCAGGGCGCCGGCCTGCACGGGTGAGAGGCTCCACTCCTTCATCAGCACGGGCAGCACGGCGCCGTAGATGAACAGGTCATAGCCATCAAACACCAGCAGCAAGCCGCATAGCAGGGTGACCATCCAGTGGAAGCGCGTAAAGCGGGCGTTGTCTATGACCTGGTTGATGTCCAAGGTTTTCATCTCTGTCTCCTTTTATAAGGGCTGGGTTGTTCAGCCCGGTTTGGCTTCATGGGCCGGTATCACTGCAATGGCCTTGATCTCCACGATGTAGCCGGGCGCGCCGCCCAGCATGTGTGCGCCCACCGCTGTCCAGGCGGGAAGCGGGTGGCTGTGCAAAAAGCGGTTGCGCACCTGCATGAACAAGGGCAGGTCGCGCATATCGGTGTGAAAGCTGGTCAGATCGACCACATCGGCCAGGCGGGCGCCTGCAGCCTCCAGCACCAGCTGCAGGTTGGCAAAGGCCTGCGTGATCTGGGCTTCGCGGTCTTCGACCAGCTGCAGGTCGGGCCTGCGGCCGATCTGGCCGGATACATAGACGGCGCGACCGACCCGGATGGCCGGTGCGTAGCCGATCTGCTCGTACACCGCCTCCATGCCGGGCGGAACAATGGCTTGGCGATCAGTCATGGTGTCTCCTGGGCCCGCGCATCGCTGCAGCTTTGCAGTGCTGCGCTGGCGCGGTTTTTCTTTTTAGAGTGAGTAGGGTGGTGGGCGGCGGGCGGCGGGCTGCGCTCAGCCGTTGTCGCCACCGGCTACGGGCAGCACCGCACCGGTGATGTAGGCTGCCTCGTCGGAGGCCAGAAACAGGATCGGGCCGATCTGGTCATCCAGGCTGCCGTAGCGCTTGAAGTAGTTGGACTCGGTCACCTGCTGCACGGCCTCGCGCATCCAGCTCTGCTCCTGCGGGCTGTCGCCAGCGGCATTGCGCGGCACTCGCCGGGGCGGCGCATTGGTGCCGCCAGGGGCCGAGGCGACGACGCGGATGTTCTGCGGTGCGTATTCCATCGCCAGCGATTGCGTCAAGGCATTGACGCCGCCCTTGGCGGCCGAGTACGGCACCCGGCGAATGCCGCGCGTGGCGTTGGACGACACATTGACGATGGTGCCGCCGCCGCGTGCCAGCAAATGCGGCAGCACGGCATGGCAGGCATAGAGGGTGGGCATCAGCGAGCGGCGGATTTCCGCATCGATCTGCGCGGGCTCGAACTCGGCAAAAGGGCGCATGCGGATTGCGCCGCCCACGCCGTTGACGAGGATGTCGATGCCGCCAAACAGTTCGGCGGCCCGGGCCATCGCGGCCTGTGCGCCCTCGTAGGTTTCCAGATCGGCGACCAGGCCAGCGGCGTGGGGGCTGCCGGCCTCGGCTGCCACGTCGGCAATAAAGTCGGCCCGGTCGACCAACAGCACCTTGGCGCCTTCGGCCACGGCGCGCAGCGCCACGCCCCGGCCAATGCCCTGGGCCGCGCCGGTCACCACCATCACCTTGCCGGCAAAGCGTGGGTGGCTTGCGGGTTGCAGGGGCGCGTTCATGCCAGGGCCTCCGGCACGGCCGCCACCGGCTGGGTGGGCGTGAACTTTTCGTAATGGAAGTTGGCGGGCACTATGCCTTCGGCCTGGAAGTGCTTTTGCACTGCATCCACCATGGGCGGCGGGCCGCAGAGGTAGACATCGACATTGCCGCCATGCAGCGCCTGGGCGGGCAGGTGGTGGGTGACATAGCCCTGGCGCTCATGCCCGGTTTGCGCATCAGCCACGCAGGTGCTGAAGGTGAAGCCCGGGATCTGCAGCGCATAGGCCTGCAGGCGCTCGACCAGCACCAAGTCCGCATCGCGCGTGACGCCATAGACCGTGTGGATGGGCTGCGTTGCGCCGTCGCGGGCCAGCACTTCCAGCATCGACAGGAAGGGCGCCAGGCCCGTGCCGCCTGCCAAGAACAGCAGCGGCCGCGTGACCGCGCGCAGGTAAAAGCTGCCCAGCGGCCCGGTCATCTGCAGCGGCTCACCCTGGCTCGCGCGCTGGAGCCAGCTGCTCATCAGGCCCCCGGGCACTTGTTTGATCAGAAACGTCATGCGGCCATCGCCTGGCGCGGAGCTGAACGAGTAGGAGCGATGCTGGCTGCTGCCCGGCACGCCGATATTGACGTACTGGCCCGGCAGAAATGCGGGTGCGGCCTCGGCCACATCCAGCACCAGCTCATAGGCGGCATCGCCAAAGGGCTGCACCGCGCTCACCGTGGCGCTGAACTGGCTGGTGCCGGTCTTGCAGGCGGTGGAGGGCACCGGCACGGCGATCACGCAGTCGGACTGCGGCACCATCTGGCAGGTCAGCACCAGGCCTTGGCCGGCCTCGTCCTCGGTCAGCGCGTCGTCGATGTAGTCGTCGCCCAGGTCGTAGGTGCCGCTTTCGGCTTTGCACTTGCAGGTGCCGCAGACGCCGTCCGAGCAGTCCATCGGCAGGTTGATACGGTTGCGGAAGGCGGCGTCCAGCACTTTTTCGTGGGCGCCGCAGTCCACAAAGCGGGTGACCCCGTCCTCAAAGTTCAGGGCAATGCGATAGCTGTTCATGGTGGTCTCCTGGCGTGTCAGATGTGGTAGACATCAATGACCTGGCGGATGTAGTCGTTCTTGAGGACGATCTTCTTGCGGGCGATGAGGAAGCTGCCGGCCACTTTGCGCAGGGTCAGATAGACCGTGCCAAAGAAGTGATCGGTCTGCTTGTAGCGGTGGCTGAGCGTGTGAAAGTTGTAGCGAACCTCCACCGCATCGGCCTGCTCGGCCAGCACTTCCACATTCGTGATCATGTGGTTGGTGCGCGGCTCAGGCATGGAGGCGCTGGAGCGCTCGGTCTTGATGCGGAAGACCCGGTCTTCCAGCCCATTGCGGTTGGGGTAGTAGATCAGCGAGATCTGGCTGTGCGGGTCGTCGGTGAGCTGGTCATCGTCGTCCCAGGCGGGCATCCAGTACTCGGCATCGGGCGCGTAGAGCGCGAGCCATGGCTCCCACTCGCGGTCGTCCAGGTAGCGCGCCTCGCGGTACAGAAAGGCGCAGATGGCGCGGTGGTCGGCCGCGTTGCTGTGGCTGGCGGCGCTGCTCATGGCTGGGCTCCTGCGCGCTCTTGCTGCACGGCTTGGCGCATGGTCTTGGCCCAGTAGTCGTGCTGGCAGACAAACAGGCCCTCGTCCTCGCTGCGCTCGCCGCTGAGCAAGGGGCTCATGCCCATCTTCCTGGCGTTCTCGTCGGGGCCCTTGATCCACAGCGGCGCGCCACGGCTCATGTCGTTCCAGCGCACCGCGCTGCCGGCGTAGCCTGCCTGGCAGGCGCGGAACTCTTCCAGGTCATCGGCCGTGCCCATGCCCGAGACGTTGAAGAAATCCTCGTACTGGCGGATGCGGGTGGCGCGGTCTTGTGCGCTCTCGCCCTTGGGACCAAAGCAGAAGATGCTGATCTCGGTCTGGTTCACGTTCAAGGGGCGGGCCACGCGGATCTGGGTGCCGAACTGGTCCATCAGGAACACATTGGGGTAGAGGCAGAGGTTGCGCGTCTGGCGCACGATGAAATCGGCGCGCTTCTGGCCCACGCGCTGGGCCAGCTCTTCACGCTGGTTCCAGATCGGGCGCACCTCGGGGTTCAAGGTGTTGGTCCACAGCAGAATGTGGCCGTTCTCAAAGCCATAGACGCCGGCGACCGACTTGCTCCAGTTGTTGGCGTCAGTCGCCTTGGTGCCTTCGGCATTGCGGCGGCTCATCGTAGCGGCATAGTTCCAGTGCACGGAGCTGACGTGGTAGCCGTCGCAGCCGTTTTCCATCTGCATCTTCCAGTTGCCGTCATAGATGTAGCTGGAGTTGCCGCGCAGCACTTCCAGGCCGTCGGGCGCCTGGTCCACGATCTGGTCGATGATGACGCGGGTCTCGCCCAGGTAGTCTTCCAGCGGCTGCACATCGGCGTTCAAGCTGCCAAACAGAAAGCCCCGGTAGTTCTGGAAACGCGCGACCCGGGTCAGGTCGTGCGAGCCGTTCTTGTTGAAGGAGATCGGGTACTCGGTGGTCTTCTCGTCCTTGACCTTGAGCAGCTTGCCGGCGTTGCTGAAGGTCCAGCCATGGAAGGGGCAGGTGAAGCTGCCCTTGTTGCCATGCTTTTTGCGGCACAGCATCGCGCCCTTGTGCGCGCAGGCATTGATCACCGCATGCAGCTCACCCAGCTTGTCGCGGGTGATGATGATGGGCTGGCGGCCGATCGACGTGGTGTAGTAGTCGTTGTTGTCGGGGATCTGGCTCTCGTGCGCCAGGTAGACCCAGTTCGATTCGAACAGGTATTTCATCTCCAGCTCGAACAGCTCAGGGTTGGTGAAGATGTCGCGGCGGCAGCGGAAAATGCCCGCTTCCTTGTCGTCTTGCAGCGCTGTCTCCAGCAGGTGTTCGACGGCGCCGAACTGATCGGCAGAGGCAATCGTGGTCATGGTGAGGGCTCCTGGGGGTACAGCTCCGCCTCGCAACGCGGATCGCGGCGCGAATGGCTAGGGGAGGGAGGATGGGTCTGGGGCGGGGGCACTGCCCGCTAGGCAGCACCCCGGCCGTCGGGCGTCAGCGGATCAGGCCGCCAGGCGTGGGCGGTCCACGATCTGGTTGTCGACACCGCCCACCAGCGCGCTGAGCTGGATGTCGAACACGATCTCGGCAAACGGGCCGCTCAGGCCGTGGGCGCGGATGCTGGCCTCGTCGCTGTGCTCGGTCAGCGGGGGCACCAGACCTTCGCGGGTGGCGTAGGCAAAGTCGTCAAACACCAGCGGGTCACCGTCGATATTGATCTGCGTGGTGAGCTTGCGGTGGCCATCGGCCGTGACAAAGAAGTGGATGTGCGCGGGGCGGTTGCCGTGGCGGCCCAGTTGGTTGAGCAGGGCCTGGGTCGGGCCATCGGGCGGGCAGCCGTATCCCATCGGCACAATGCTCTGGAATTTGTAGCGGCCTTGCGCATCGGCCATGATGGTGCGGCGCATGTTGAATGGCTTTTGCTCGCCGGTGGGGTCAAAGTGCGAGTAAAAGCCCTTGGTGTTGGCATGCCAGACCTCGACCTGCGCGCCGGGCAGCGGTTGGCCATCGGCGCCGTAGACGGTGCCGTGCATGATGAGGGTGTGGCCGGCCGTGTCGCTGCCGTCATCGAGGCGGCCAGAGCCTTGCACCACGGGGGCGCCTGCCACGTAAAGCGGGCCTTCAATCGTGCGCGGTGTGCCGTTGGCGATGCCCAGCGCCGCGTCTTCAGCATCCATGCGCATGTCGAAGTAGCGGTCCAGCCCCAGGCCGGGCGAGAGCAGGCCGGCCTCGCCGCGCGCGCCCAGCTGGTTCAGGTAGGCCACGCCGGCCCAGTATTCGTCGGAGGTGATGTCCAGGTCTTCAATGGCCTTGAACAGGTCGGACAGGATGCGGTGGATGATCTGCTTGGTGCGCGGGTTGCCGCCGTCCTGGTTGAGGCCGCTGGCCAGACGCAGAAAATCCTGCACGTCGGGGGTGTTGAAGATTGGGGCGCTCATCGTAGTCTCCTTGTCGTAAATTCTTGGGGTCAATCTGTCTGTCTATCCGTCTGTGGTGTCAGTCTGTGGCGGACACCCCGACCGGCACGCTCACGCGGCTGCGGTCCCTGCGGAAGTGCCGCACGCGGTCTTCATCCAGCGCAATGCCCAGGCCCGGTGTGGTGGGCACCGTCAGGTGGAAATCCTTGTACTCCAGCGGCGTAGCCAGTATCTCTTCGGTCAGCAGCAGCGAGCCAAACAGCTCGGTGCCCCATTGCAGCTCGCGGAACGTGGAAAACACATGGGCCGAGGCGATGGTGCCCACGCCGCCTTCGAGCATGGTGCCGCCATACAGTTCGATCCCGGCCGCATCGGCAATGGCGGCGACCTGTTGCGCCGCCTGCAGCCCGCCCGATTGCTCGGTCTTGATCGCAAACACATCGGCGCCAGCCACGCGTGCCAGTGCCAACGCGGAGGCCGGGCCGGTCAGCGATTCATCGGCCATGATGGCAATCGGGTAGCGGCCTTTGAGCCGGGCCAGCACATCGGCGCTGGCCACCGGCTGCTCGGCCAGCTCGCAGCCGGCATCGACGAGGCCCGCCAGGCCGTGGTGCGCTTCGAGCTCGCTCCAGGCCATGTTCACATCGACCCGCACCGAGGCCAGATCGCCCAGTGCCTTCTTGATGGCCGCTACATGGGCCACATCGTCGCGCACCGCCTTGCGGCCGATCTTGAGCTTGAAGATCTGGTGGCGGCGTGTCTCCAGCATGCGCTGCGCTTCTTCGATGTCGCGGCCGGTGTCGCCCGAGGCCAGCGTCCAGGCGACGGGCAGGCGGTCACGCAGGCGCCCGCCCAGCAGCTCGGACACCGGCAGGCCGGTGCGCTGGCCCAGCGCATCGAACAGCGCCGTCTCGACCGCGCACTTGGCAAAGCGGTTGTCGCGGATGGCCTGGTTCAGCCGGGCCATCAGCGCGGGCACGCGGTTGGCGTTGGCGCCCACCATCTGCGGCACAAAATAGGTATCGATGGCCAGCTTCATGCCCTCGGGCGATTCGGCGCCATAGGCCAGGCCGCCAATGGTCGTGCCCTCGCCCATGCCCACCGTGCCATCGGAGCAGCGCACGCGCACCAGCATCAGGGTCTGGCCGTTCATCGTGGCCATCGACAGCTTGTGGGGCCGAATGGTGGGCAGATCGACCAGCAAGGTCTCCACCTGTTCGACGACAACGGTGCCTGCTGCCGTATATGCCGCAGGTCGGGCGCTGTCTTGGGGTGGGTGTGTGTTTTGCATGGAGGCTATTGGACGACGCAGTGCGCCCCTTGATCCAACACCGAATTTGTCTTATTTCATACCTTTAAGGTATGGTGTGGAGTTTGAATATTAAAAAACAATGACTTAAAATCGCTACATTCCCATATCTATGGTTTTCCCTGATGGATCTGCGCCATATCCGGTATTTTGTGGCCGTGGCCACTACCCGCAACTTCACCCGCGCGGCTGAGCAAATGCATATTGCGCAGCCACCGTTCAGCCGCCAGATCCAGCAGCTGGAAGACGAGCTGGGCGTGCAGCTGATCCAGCGCAACAGCCGCCCGGTGCGCCTGACCGAGGCCGGGCGCTTGTTCTATGAGCAATCGCTGCAGGTGCTGCAGCGGGTGGACCAGATGAAAAGCGCGGCCCGCCAGGTGGGGCTGAACCAGCGGCAATCGATCTCGATCGCCTATGTAGCCTCCACCCTGTATGGCGGCCTGCCGATGCTGGTGCGCATGTTCCGCAAGCGCTATCCGGACGTGGACGTGCACCTGGTGGACATGGGCTCGATCCAGCAGATCCAGGAGCTGCGCTCGGGCCGCATCGACCTGGGTTTTGGCCGCATCCGCACCAATGACACCTCGGTGGCGCGCACCGTGCTGCGCGAAGAAAAGCTGGTGCTGGCCATTGCGCCAGGCACCCCGCTGGCCGCCGACACCGGCCGCATCCGCCTGCCCGAGCTGGCCGGCCAGCGCCTCATCGTCTACCCCAAGGACCCGCGCCCCAGCTTTGCCGACCATGTGCTGGGCCTCCTGCATGACCAGGGCATACAGCCCGCCGAGGTGCATGAGGTGCGTGAGCTGCAGGCCGGCCTGGGCCTGGTTGCCGCCGAGATGGGCGTCTGTATCGTGCCGGCAGCAGCGCGGCTGCGCTCGGACCTGGTCTACCGCCTGATCGACGACGAGCGCGCCACCTCACCCATCATCCTGAGCCACCGCGTCAATGACGACTCCTGGTATATCGCGGCGATCAAGGAGCTGACGGCCGAGATGTATGCACAGAACCCGCCGTGGCTGGATTTTGAGACGAATGCGTTTCCGGCGGGGGAGATGTATGGGGGTGCGGGGAAGAGGTGAGGGGGATTGCTGCACTTTGGAGTGTGAATTGCGGATTGAGTGCGCGCGTTGTCTGTTCTCAAGTTATTGCGATGATCGTAGAGAAGGGTCTTGATGAATTTGAGGGCGGTTAAAGACCCAAGGCGGGAGTTCATTTCACACAAAAGCTGTCGGTCAGACCCGTCCACGACTTGCACACTAAAGCACCGAGAATATGACTCCCTAGAGCTCTAAAAGTCAGTGCCTAGCAATTACCCTTAGGTTTACCCAGTCGTCGCTCAAGGAAACCTTTTCGTACTTTTGTACTGCCTGCGGCTTCATGTCTCGTCTTCAATGCAAACCTGCGGTTTGCTGGATTGTGGAAGCGGCTCTTGTTGGCGTTGTCACACTAAAAAGCTGCAAATGTCATTTGATGCACGTGGAGTTATGCCCGAACTCGCACGTGACACTTAAGATAGTTCCAGATACATCAACGGGGCACACTTCATGTACCAAAGAACTTCACACCACATAGTCGTCTTTGCCTTGGCAACCATCCTCTCGGCTTGCGGAGGTGGTGGCGATGATGACATCGCTGAGCCTGTGGATTCGGCCGCCTGCTTCAACGCCGGTTTTTACCGCCTGGGGACCGAAATCGCTTTTATGCAATCACAAACCACACAAGCCGCTGAATCTTCCAGTGCATCGACTTATGTACACTCTCTCTTTCACCGGGTCGTAGGCGAAGAAAAACAAGACGGTGCCAATATTATTCTTGTGGACTCCAATGAAGATTCGTTTGGCCACTCTCGTTATGCCATTGGAAACGGTGTGCTGCTCTATTACGGTTTCGGCAATTTAGATAACCTAGTTTTTTCGAGCAAACAAAGCTTGGTGCCAGCACGCGCATCCGTGATGGCTATGCAGCCTGGCCAGGTCACCATGCAGAACTTTGTGCAGACGAATGAAGGATATTTAAAGGGTGTTTATACACGTGGAGTTTCCAACGTTGCCTACACAAGAACCTTTGTAGGCCTGGAAACGGTCACCACCTCGCTGGGTCAATTTTCGGCCTGCCGTTTTGATACCAAGACACAGGCCAAGGACGCAGACAGCGGCAGGCTCACCCTTGATACACAGGCCACTTCATGGGTGGCTGCTACAGGTCCTTACCGAGGACTCTCCCTCAAAGAGAACTCCATTATCACTACATACGGGTATGTCGGTACTAACGCAGCTGAAGCCACTCAATACACCAGCACTATTGCAAAAGAAACCACGCAAGTGAACCAATTCGATATCAGATAGCGGATTGGATGTTGGTGGCTTTGTTGCACTGCAGGGACTTCCCGTCAATGAAAAAAAGCACCTAAACGGGCGAATTTGAGGGAGTGGGGAGGCTGTTGTTAACTCCCGGTTTTAATGTTGAATGCCAGCTTTAGACCAGGCAGAGCCGCAAACCGAAGTGTCATTGCAGCCCATCGGCAGCCACTACCCCCATCAATGCATCGCCCGCTCAGCCAGCAGCAGCAACGCAATGCCAACCATCAGCGCCCCTGACACACGAGATACCACCAGTGCCGCGCCTGGGCGCGTGCCCAGCACGCGCTGCGCTGTAAAACCAACCGCTAGATACACACCACAGCAGCTCAGCGCATGCACGGCACCGAGCACCATGATCTGCAGCGCGACGGGCCAGGCACTTTCGGCATGTACAAACTGCGGCAGCAACGCCAGAAGCAAAAGAATCAGCTTGGGATTGAAGCCGCTGATACCTGCGCCCTTGCACGCCCATTTCCATCCGCCGCCCACCAGCTCGGACCTGGCACTGACGGCGGCCGCAGGGCTGCGCAACATGGCCACGCCCATCCAGAGCAGATAGGCGGAACCGGCCACCGTCAGAACCGTCAAGACCACGGGGTGGCGGGCAACCAGCGCGCCAACGCCTGCGGCTACGGCCGCTGTGGCCAACAAGGCGCCGCAGGCTAGACCGACGACCGCAGCGCAAGCCAGCCGGCGCCCCCGCAAGCCTGCAGAAATGACATAGGCCCAATCGGCCCCCGGGGTGATCACCAACGCAAACGACACTGCCCAGAAGGCGGCTACAGCGGTCAAAGGCACAGTACTTCTCTCTGCAAACAAAGGAGAGAAGGATAGGCAACATGTAGCAGAATGTGCTTCCCTTAAATTCCGATAACTGAGAGAAAACTGGAAGCTATTTAAGAATGAATGCACTGGACCGGAAAATTCTTGCAGCGCTGGAGCGTGACGGGCGCTTGAGCCTCACCGACCTGGCCGCGCAGGTGGGGCTGAGTTTGTCCTCCTGCCATCGGCGTGTACGCACGCTGGAGGAGGCGGGTGCCATCCGCGGCTACCGTGCCGATCTGGCACCTGCGGCACTGGGTTTGGACTTTGCCGCCATCGTCTTCGTCACGCTCAACAGCAGCAAGGTCGTGCGCGACTTTGAAAAGGCGGTTGCGGAACTGGACAACGTGATCCAGGCCCAGCGGCTCTTTGGCGACCCCGACTATCTTCTGCAGATCGTTGTCAAGGACTTGCCGGCTTTTCAGAAGCTCTACGACGAGAAGCTGACGGCCTTGCCTGGGATGCAGCGCATGACCTCGACCTTGGTCATGAAGGATGTCGTGTTCAACCGCCCGCTGACCTCGGCGTTGGGCTGATCGGCGCAGACAGGAACCAACATCCCAAGCCTGGTCGCTACTTGTATTTGGGAATTTCAAATAGAATACGAATCATTTGCAATACATGAGGGAGCACCTGCGCGGGGCTCCCCTTTTTATGTCCCAAGATGCCAGTGCGCACCACGGCGTGCGACAGGAAGTCAGTGCGCTCTACCGCGACCACCACACGTGGCTGCGCACCTGGCTGCGCCGCAAACTCGGTGATGCGCACCATGCGGCCGACCTGGCGCATGATATTTTTCTGCGCCTGCTGTTGCGCGATGAGCCGGTGGCGGCGCAGGAGCCGCGCGCTTTTCTGACCACCGCTGCCAAGCATGCGCTGCTGAACCACTACCGCCGCCAGCGCCTGGAGCAGGCCTACCTGGAGGCATTGGCGCAGGCGCCCGCTGTGATGGCGATGTCGCCCGAGGAGCGGGCGCTCTTGCTGGAGGCGCTCGATGAGATCGACCGCATGCTGGACCAACTGCCAGCCCCCGTGCGCCAGGCGTTTTTGATGGCGCAGTTGGAGGGCATGCCCCAGCTGGAGATTGCCGCTGCGCTGGGCGTGTCGCTCTCGACCGTGAAGCGCTACATCGTGCAAGCGGGCATGCAGTGCTACTTCGCCGTCCATGGCTGAGGCGGCGATTCCCCGGGCGGTTGCCCAGCAGGCGGTGGAATGGATGGTGGAATTACAGTCGCCAGATGCCACCCTCGATCTGAAAGACCAATGGCAGCAATGGCGCGCGGCAGACCCGGTGCATGAACAGGCCTGGCAGCGCATTGAAGCTGTCAACCGCCAGCTGGGTGCGATGGCCGGGCCCGATACCTTGGATTTTGCCAAAGCCGCCTTGGCGCCGCAGCGTTCGGCGCGGCGCAGGCAGATGGTCAAGTCGCTGGTGGTGCTGGTCGTTGCTGGTGGCGCGGCCTGGACGGGTTACCGGCAGACCAGCTGGCGCGAGGTGCTGGCGGGTCAGCGCACGGGGGTGGGCGAGCGGCGCACGATCGATCTGGATGACGGCACGCGGGTGGTCATGAACGCATCCACCGTGCTTGATATCCGCTTTGGCAGCAGCGAGCGCAGGCTGCGCCTGATTGCCGGCGAGATGCTGGTGCAGAGCGGCAAGGCGGGCAGCGGCCGGCCCTTGCTGGTGGAGACGCCGCACGGTCTGGCGACCGCGCTGGGCACCCGGTTTTCGGTACGGCTGGATGCGGACGGGCCGACCCGGGTGGGCGTGTATGAAGGTGCGGTGCGTCTGGCGCCGGTGGACGGCCAGCGCAGCCTGGTGCTGCAGGCCGGCCAAAAGAGCAGCTTTGACCGCCAGCACATCGGCGATGCCCGGCCCGCCCGCGAGGACAGCGATGCGGCCTGGGTCGATGGGGTGCTGGTTGCGCGGGATATGCGGTTGGATGACTTTTTGCAGGAGTTGAGGCGCTACAGCGTCCATCCGCTGTCCTGCGATGACAACGTGGCGGGCCTGCGCCTGTCGGGTGCCTATCCGCTGGGCGATATTGCCAAGGTGCTGGACAACGTGGCTGGCCTGCTGTCCTTGCAGGTGCACAGCGTCAGCCGGCTGTGGGGCTGGCGCGCGGCATCGTACCGCTTGGTACAGGCAGGGCCAAAAAAATAATGGGGATGGGCTGAGCTGTTTGGCCGAGCAGCGTTTCAAGAAGAGGAGATCGCATTGTTGATCCGAGATTCCTCTTGACCGCCGTCGCCACCGTGGCGAACAGAAAGTATTGCATCCATGGCCCATCACCGCACATCCGCGCGCCGCTTTGGCGGCCGCTCCACCGTTCTTGCCCCTAGGGACCCTCTGCAAAACTCCCTGCCGTGGTCTGAACGCGGTCTCGGGCGATCCGCTGCGTTGTCTTCCTTGTCAATAGCTACGGCTATTGACTGCAAAAGACGCCTTGCGTCTCATCCCGATCCGCGCCCATCCCGCTTGGCGAGGGTTTTGCAGAGCATCCCTAGCGCATTGGCGCTGGCGCTGTCCGCTATCTTGCCGCCTGCCGCACATGCCCAGGCCCAAGAACAGGCCGCTGTAGCGGGGCAGAGCGCCCAGGCCTACGCCATCCCCGCCGGCCCGCTGGATGTGGCCTTGACCCGCTTTGCAAAGGAGAGCGGCGTGCTGCTGTCGTTTACCCCCGATACCACCGAGGGCCTGCGCAGCCCCGGCCTGCAGGGCCTGCATACGGTGCCAGAGGGCCTGGCTGCCTTGGTCGCAGGCACGGGGCTGCAGGCGGTGCAACAGGCCAGCGGCAGCTACCTGGTCGTCAAAAAGCCGACCAGCACCACGCCCGCGCCGGCCGCACCGGTCGCTGCGGCTGCGGCGCTGGCGCCCGAGCGCTCGTTGGCAGAGATCCGCGTGACGGCGCGGCGCTCGGCCAATGGCACGACCGAAGGCACGGGCTCCTACACCAACCAGGTGACCAGCATTGCCTCCAAGACCGACCAGTCCTTCCGCGAGATTCCGCAGTCGGTGTCGGTGGTGACGCGGCAGCTGATGGATGACAAGCGGGTGGTGGATGTGGAGCAGGCCCTGACCTTGACGCCTGGCGTCATCGTGGCCGACAACTCCGGCCGCTACTTTTCGCGCGGTTTTCAGATCACCAGCATGCAGATCGATGGCGGCGCGCCGATGGCCTTGGGCGCCTACACCTACCAGCCCCAGCAGGACATGGGCTCCTACGACCGGGTGGAGGTGATGCGTGGTGCATCCGGCCTGCTGGGCGGGGTGGGCGACCCGGGCGGCATCATCAACCTGGTGCGCAAAAAGCCTTTGGCGCAGCGGCAGGTGGAGGTGTCGCAATCGCTGGGCAGCTGGGGCAACCAGCGCACCGAGGTGGATGCCACCGGCTCCCTGACGCAGGATGGCCGCATCCGGGGCCGCACGGTGCTGAGCTACCAAAAGGGCGACTCCTACTTTGACTACATCAGCCAGGAAAAGCCCTCGCTCTATGGCGTGCTGGAGGCCGACCTGACGGCCGACACCTTGCTGACCGTGGGCGGCTCCTACGGCAAGGTGCGGCAGAAGGGCGACTATGCCGGCCTGCCACGCTTTGCTGATGGCCGCAGTCTGGGCCTGCCGCGCAGCACGGCCTTCTCCAACCCCTGGGCCTACTTCCACTACCAGAACGAGGAGGTGTTTGCCCAGCTGGAGCACCGTTTTGACAACCACTGGAAGTTCAAGCTCAACGCCACCCATGCGCGCACCGAGCAGCAGCGCCGCTGGAGCACCTTATCCGGCGCCGTCGATCCGCAAACCCTGGCCGGGCCGGTATGGCGCGGCGGTGTACTGGACTCGTCCAACACCCAGGACATGGTGGATCTGAACCTGAGCGGCCCGTTCTCGCTGCTGGGCCGCAGCCATGAGCTGCTGATCGGGGCCGATTGGCAGCGGGTGCGCAGCCATTGGCAGAACATGAGCTTTGCCGACAGCGGCACGGTGGGCGGCAATGTGTTTGACATCCAGCCCTGGAACCCGGCGTTTGACCAGTTCAACCTGAACCTCAGCGAGCGCTACGGCCCCTGGGGCCAGGAGCAGCTGGGCGCCTATGGCGTTGTGCGGCTGCACCCGACCAACAAGCTGCATGTGATTGCTGGCGCCCGTCTGGCGCGCTATGAGTTCACGCAGACCATGTCCGACATCATCGACACCGCTGGCAACACCAGCCCCTGGTCCGCCAAATCGTTCAAGGAAAGCGCCAAGCTCACGCCCTATGGCGGTGTGATCTATGACCTGAACCCGCATTGGTCGGCCTATGTCAGCTACTCGTCGATCTTCAAGCCCCAGGCACTCAACCTGGCGGGCCCGCAGCCGGGCACGCCGCTGAACCCCATTAAGGGCAAGAGCTATGAGGCGGGGCTCAAAGGCGAGCTGATGGATGGGCGCATGAACGCGACCTTCAGCGTCTTCAACGTGGAGCGCACCGGCACCGCAGTGCTCGATGAGCGCTATGCGGAGAACTACAGCCTCTGGGGCGCGAGCTGCTGCTACCTGCCCCAGGGCAAGGTCACCAGCCGGGGTTTTGATGTGGAAGTGGGGGGCGAGGTCTCCAGCGGCTGGCAGCTGGCGGCGGGCTATAACTTCAACCAGACGCGGGACAAGACCGAAGGCACGGTCTTCAGCAGCATCACGCCCAAGCATTTGTTCAAGCTGTCCACCGTCTATACCTTGCCGGGTGCTTTGTCGAACTGGCGCGTGGGCGGCAGTGGCCGCATCCAGAGCACGCAGTATGTGAGTGGCGCTGTCACCAACAGCAGCGGCGAGAGCCAGCCCTACAAGTTCACGCAGGGCGGCTATGCGACCTGGGACCTGATGCTGCAGTACCGCTTTGACCCGACCTGGACCTTGAGCCTGAACCTGAACAATGTCTTTGACAAGACCTACTACCAGACCGTCAGCTCGGTCTACAACGGCAATATGCAGGCGCTGCAACGCAATGCGATGCTGACCTTGAACGGCAAGTTCTAGGCCATCGGCGATGAAAAAGAGCCTGCAGCGCAGGCTCTTGGTTTATGGTCTTTTGTTGACGTTGCAGAGCTGCCGCTCGCAGGGGACGCCGTCGTTGTCGCCGTCCATCTTGGTGTCGGGGCAGTTCTTCAGAAAAAACTTGGCCTCTTTGCACGAGGTCATCTGCGAAACATGTTTGGGGATCGGGCTGAGCCGCTGGTTGCGTTCGTCATATGGATCAGCTGTGGGGACAGGCGCTGGATTGATAGTTGGAGTGACGAGTGCCTGTGGCAAGTGGAGCTCGCCAGGCGCTAACTAAATGGCACTTGGTTAGCCTATGCGCATGGCCGCAACACGGAAAGCGAGCACCACCATAGGCCTTGATGCACCAGACAAGCGCTAAAAATGTGATAATGATAATTCATTATCAATTGAATCCAACATGCTTGTGCTTAGCCAATCAGCTTCACGCTGGATACTTGCTGTTATCGCGGCTTGTGTCTTGCTTGCGTGGCCGTTGCACCAAGCGCAGCATGCCAGCGAGCCCATAGATACAGAGACTCCTTTGGCGCAGGGAAATAGGGCAGCCGTCTCCAACTCGGACGTTGATGTACCAAGCCACGAAGGCAGCACGAAGGAGTCATGCCTCTGGTGCATGTTCCATGCAAGCCAGCTGGAAGCCATGCCCGCATTCTTTCAGTTCTGCGCGCATGCTGAAGCCAATCCTCCTCCTGCGCAGATCTGGGCAGGTTTACCCTCTGCGCATAGCGCACTTGCGGCGCATCCGCGTGGCCCACCCGCAGGCTGAATCCGTCAGGCTGCATCCCTGCGCTGCTTCTCTAGCTGCAGTCCGACTCTCCCGCTTCCAGCGAGCGACGTATCGCCATCGCGTCCCAGTCAAATGATCTGACCATTGGCGGTCCAGCCGTTTCGGGGCGGGGCCTTCAAAACCCGACCTTTCACTATGTTCTCACGTGGGCAGGCATTGATGCGCCTGTCAGGTGGTCGTGTGCACTGTCACAAGAACCATTTTCAAGTTTTATGCCTTTCTTCTATCCCCTCAGCCTTGTGAACCCTCAGCTGCGCTGGTCCACTGCACAGCTCAGCGCTGTTGCCGTGGCGGTGTCGCTCCTTCCTAGCGTGCATGCGCAGACTTCTGAACCAAGCGCTTCCGATGCTTCGGTTCCCCAAGGCGCTACAGCAGAGGTCACACTTCCGTCGGTGGAAGTGCGAGAAAGTGCTGGCTCAGCCAGGCGCGCACCAGGGGACCGTGCAGCAGTCTCCCTGAAGGCAACAGCGTTGCCAACCACAGTGCAAGCGCTGACTCCAGACGACATAGCCAGTACGAACGTGGGACGCGACATCTCCAATGTGTTTCGCCGGGTGCCCGGGGTGCTTGCCAACAATATTGACCAGGGCGAGACCGGCAACGGATTTCGAATGCGCGGATTTGCCACACAAGGAACCCATGGCGCCGACACGGCAGTCTATGTCGATGGCGTCCCACAAAACATTCCATCAAGCCAAGGCGGTGCGGGTCACGGGCCAGTTTTTCTGGAGTGGCTGCACCCGGATCTGATTGACGGCATTGATGTCATCAAAGGGCCAATTTCCGCGCTTTACGGTGACCAAAACCGCGCCGGTGCCGTCGGCATTCGAACCAAGAACGGCGGAAGTGCCACCCCTTCAAGCATCAGCGTGAGTGCCGAGCGATACGGTCTGCGTCGTGCGACGCTGCTGCTGTCCAATAGCTTCTCGGACATCGACTCTTTGTTCCTGGCCGATGTGTACCGCAACGACGGCTATCGCTACGACTCGTCGACCGACCGAGACAGCTTCTCGTGGAAGCTTTCCACCAAACATGATGGTGCCCTTTACAGTCTTCGCTTGACCCGTTATGTGGCTGACTTTACGGCCTCGGGCTATCTGCTTCTGCCTCAAATTGAGGCAGGCTTGGACCCGCGCTCGACCCAGGCCAACAACCCAGGCTTTGGCAATGCACGCCGAACCAGCATTGTCTTCAATCGCGTGCCCGTTGATGGTGAGGATGGCTGGTACGCAACCGTCTATGCCGAGGACTTTGAACGCACTCGAGGAATTACGTCCAACGCCACGACCCATACAGTAGGTGTAGACAACCGTGACATCTATGGCGTGCGCGTGTTGAACAACACAACGTTTGACCAGGCAGCATTGGCATTGGGCGTTGAGCTGCGCAAAGACCGCGGCGATGCTTACCGCCAGATGTACGTCAATCGGGCTCCAACGGCGAACTATGTGAACGCACAGTCTTTGGACTTGCTCACCTATGGGGTGTTCGCGCAAGGTCAATGGAAAGCTACGGAGACGCTGAAGCTGAGCGCCGGCGCGCGCTATGACCGATTCGACTACGACATCGATAATCTCAAGCTGCCCGCGGCAAGTACCACGTACGACAAGGGAAGCTTTACACCCAAGCTCGGAGCATCGTGGTCAGTGCTGCCCAAGCTGGAGCTGTTTGCGAACGTCGCCGAAGGTATGCGGTCTCCTGCAGCGGAACAAATCAGCAGCAGTGGCTCAACCGGGCCGCTCGGTGCAGCGGGAGGCGTTGTCAGCCATGTGGCCCCTAGCAAGGTGCGCTCTTACGATCTGGGATTTACGGCGGTCCCCGCTGATGCTTGGACTTTGTCTGGCGCCGCGTATTACATCTTGAACACCGATGAAATCGTCAGCCAGGCGGACGGCTCCTTCAAATCTGTCGGGGACACCACCCGAAAGGGCTACGAGCTGGACGCACGTTGGCGGGTAAGCCCATCAACCAGCGTGTATGCCAGCATCGGCAAGATCCTGATGGCCAAGGTGAACAATCCAGCTGCCAATGCCGGTGCCAAGCTCTCTATCCCAGCCACGCAACTCAAGGCGGGAGCGCAGCACAAACTCCGGTTGGGCTCAGGCCAGCTTACGCTGAACGCCGATGCCTATCTGATCTCGGATATTCCGTATTACGTTGGAACGCCTACTACACAGGAGCGGACCATGCCGATATTTACCAGGTACGACTTGCGCGGTACCTATGACATGGGCCAAACACAGTTTTCGCTGTATGCCTCATTCCAGCCCCATCGCTATGGTACCGAGATTGCCTATGGGAGCGCTGCTGGATTGATGGTCTCGCCTGTTCCTCGCACTACATTTGGCGCTACGGTCCGCTACTTTTTCTGATGTCCAACAACTTCATTCTTGAGGCTCGCGGCCTCACTGTCCAACGCAACAGCAGAACCACGCTCAAGACCTTGAATCTAGGAATCCCGTCGGGCACGGTTTACGCATTGCTGGGAGGCAATGGCGCTGGAAAAACAACCACCTTGAATGCCTTTTTGGGTCTCGTCAAAGCATCCTCCGGTCAAGCTCTGGTGGATGGCATCGACGCTTCGGTGCATCCGCAAGACGCTCGCTCCAGACTGGCATACCTGCCAGAAAATGTTGCACTCTATCCCTACATGTCAGGGGTGGAGAACCTGCGCTATTTCTGCATGGTTTCCAAGTTGCCACTGGACAAGGGCAGAGCACAAGAGCTCCTGGAAATCTCTGGCCTGGCCATCGAAGCCCATGAACGAAAAGTTGCTGGATATTCGAAGGGCATGCGCCAGAAAGTGGGCCTTGCCATCGCCACGGCACGGCAAGCACGTGCAATGCTGCTGGACGAGCCCACCTCGGGACTTGATCCGTCTGCGGCCAATGAATTCGCTCAAAGCGTGTTAGCGGCCAAACACGCCGGCATGGCCATCCTCATGGCAACGCATGACCTGCACAACGTCCTCCAGGTGGCGGACCGTATTGGCATACTGCGCGAAGGGCAGCTTGTATCTGCGTTCGACGCGAAACATGTTGACCATCACACGCTGGAGCGCATCTACCTTGAGCAAGCAGGCACAACTTGTAGGGAGGAGAGCGTCCCATGATGGCTTCTATTGCTACGAAGGAGGCCCGCTCGTTGTTACGGGACGGGCGACTCTGGACATTGGGTCTTGTCCTTGTACTGCTGTTTGCAGCAATGCTGACGACTGCATCCATGCAACGTGATGCTGCCGAACAAGAGCGCGCCCACGTTGAGAAAGTGGCCCGCCAGCAATGGGACCACCAAGGAGACAAGAACCCGCACCGTGCTGCCCACTTCGGCATGTACGCTTTCAAGCCCCGGTCCACGCTGTCCAGCGTGGATCCCGGAGTTGATGCGCATGTTGGCCAGGCAATGTGGTTAGAGCCGCACAAGCGCAACATGGCTTTATTCTCGCCCGCCGCAGATGCGACACCCTCTATCGGCTTGGGGGCATTCACTCCCGCATTTGTGTTGCTGGTATTGGTCCCGCTTCTCATTGCGGTTCTGGGACACAGCACCATCACCCAAGAGCGGGAATCTGGCACCTTGAGGATGCTGCATGCATGTGGTATCAGCGGTTGCTCACTGGTGTTTGGTAAATGGATAGGGGTTACCGTGGCCTTGCTGGTCGTGCTTTTGCCCATCGGGCTTGCCTGCGCTTGGATGGCTGGGGGTGAGCAGCACCTTGGTGCTTTCGCTGCTCTAGGTGTATCTCTTCTTGTGTACTACATCACTTGGGTGGGAGTAACAGTGCTTGTATCTGTGCACTGCCATAGTTCAAGGATGGCGCTGCTTGTTCTGACTGCCTTGTGGGTTGGCTGGGTCTTCATCGTGCCGAGGCTCTCGGCCTCCCTGGTCGAGCGATGGGCCCCCTTGCCAACCGGTGCGGCATTCTGGCAAGACATTGGCGATGACATCCAAAATGGCCTGCCAGGTGACGGTTCAGCTTCTGAACGCATGAAAGCCTTTGATAAAACGCTTCTGGCGGATAACGGCGTGTCAAGGCTTGAGGACTTGCCCTTCGGTGCGAACGCCAAGCGCCGGCTCTACCGAGACAGCTATTCGACCCATGTCCATGAACTGCATTTCGAGCGGCTTTGGTCTGCACAATTCCACCAACAGAAGCTGCTCGGCTGGATGAGCTTCATCAGCCCCTACGGACCAATGGGGACTATCAGCGCGGCGATGGCGGGCACGGATCTGGCGCATCGACATCATTTTGAGATGGCGGCGGAAACCTACCGTCAAAAGTTCACCACCTGGATGGACGAGTGGGACCTTACCTCAACCAAAGGGGTGACATCGTTCGAAGACAAATATGCTGGCAACGCGCAGTGGCAGGCGATTCCCGCATGGAGCTATGAGGCGCCTGGGACTGGATTTGCACTAGAAGCGAGCGCTCTGGCTTGGGCGCAACTGATGGCATGGGCCACAGCGGTTGCTGCTGCTCTTTGGCTCAGTACGCGGAGGCTCAATCCATGAAAGCCGTGTTTGGAGTGCACTACTGGCGTGCAGAAGCCAGCAAATTTGTGCAGCAGCCCTTAACGTGGGTGAGCCTGGGTGCGCTGATGCTCGTACTGATGTTTGCCTCGATTTCTGCGGGGTTGGATGCAAGAGCATGGCGAGCCGCTGCTGCGCAAGATGAACCGCTTCGCGCGCAAAGGTTGGATGCCGTGATGGAGGCGGCGCGTAAAGCCGGTACCTCCGGACCTGCGTTGGCGACCGCCACCTACCAAGCCGGACGCAGTGAATTGGGCTCAACCCGAATGCCTGTTCAAGAAGGGCTGGTCCTGGGTGTTCAGCGCCTTTATTCGCTGCCCTCAGCGTTGAAGGTCTCTCTTGACAATAGCCAAGTCGACGCACGGGAGCTGGGGTCTATCAAGAATCCTCTGTTGAGTTTGTCGGGTTTGCCTGGTATTCCTGCGATGACTGCCTTGCTGCTGCCCCTTGCTACACTGATTCTTTGCGCGGGAATGATGCAGGAAGAGCGCGAACAGGGTCGGCTTAGCCTTCTTCGCGTGCAAGCCAGCCATGGTGTAGGTGGGCTCATGCGCGCAGCGATTGGGTGGCGATTTATGGCGCTCTTCGGGGTGGCCTCTGTGTCCACCTTGCCTGCATTCGCTCTGGATCCGGGCTCAAGCGCCAGTGCAGCTCTAAGTTGGCTAGGTCTCCTGGCAGTTTTCACCTTGATATGGGTAGTGATTGGAGGCTTGCTGTCTTGGGCGCCAATCTCCGGCGCAGCGAGCATGCTCACTGCTTTGGGCATTTGGCTTGCGCTCACCTTCGTCGTTCCTGCGGCCATGGTGCAGGCTGCCCAAATACATTCTCCAATGCCTTCAAGGCTGTCCTCGATTGTGAAAATCAGAGATGCGCAGCAGGAGAGCGAGACGCATGAGCAAGAGCTCGCCCAAAATTGGTATGCAAGTCATCCAGACATTCCGAGCCATCTACCTGCAGTTTGGCCTGCAAGCTTTGTCGTTAGGGCATTACAACAAGAGCAGGAATTGCGTGCTGAGCTGAAGCGATTCGAAGATGCGCGTGAAGCTCAGTCAGACTTCGTGGAGCATTGGTCTTGGCTCTCTCCAGGTTTGAGTTTGGTACTGGCCAGCGAGCGACGCGCTGGAGTGGATGTGCAAAGCCACCTTGCCTACATGCGCCAAGTGGATGTCTTCAGGGAACGGTGGAGAGAATTCCTGGTTCCCCGGGTTATGGATCGAAAAGGCCTGACGCCCGATGGTTGGTCGGACTTACCAAGCTTCTAGCGAACCGGTGAGAACGTCTTTCCTGAGCCAAAGCGTCTTTGCAGCTGGATGCTTGGCAAATTGCGCAACGACACTGTCTGAACGGGTTGGGAGGCCGACGGCCCCTTGCCGACTTGGAGCGGAAAGTTCGAGTGCGAGAAAGAGTACGAGGACGAGGACTGTAGTGAAAGCTCTTGGTTTATGGTCTTTTGTTGACGTTGCAGAGCTGCCGCTCGCAGGGGACGCCGTCGTTGTCGCCGTCCATCTTGGTGTCCGGGCAGTTCTTCAGAAAAAACTTGGCCTCTTTGCACGAGGTCATCTGCGAGCAGTGGGTGCGGCCATCGCATTTGAACAGTGGGTTCGGCGCACTGGGCGCAGCTGCCTCCGGTGCCTCGGGTGGCTCGGGCTCGGAGAGAACAGGCTCGGAATCCCGCAGCGATGCGGCCTGCTGCTGCTCATAGCGGCTGTACACCGTCCACGCGGCTAATGCGATCAGCAGATAGATGACGGGCCTGAACACGGTCTCCCCCTCTTTGGATGTGAGTGAGTGTAACGACTCCATGGCTGGCTGAGTCAGGCCAGGGAAGGGGGAAAGCACTTATATGCGTGCCCCCGCCACATCCAAACTACCGCCTCGCTGACGGCATACCGCGTGGGTCGTACTGCTTGGGGGGGGGGCCTCCCGGCCTCAAAGACGCCAACATCCGGTGCCTTGCCCACGTAGCCATCATTGGTGGTGGGCAAAACCTTGCCAGCATTGATCGGCACTGATCCCGCTGCGGGTTAGGGGGCAACATTCTGCTGGGTGGCGACAAACGCATATAGCTTTTTGAGGCCGATATTGCTCCCGAAGCCTCGCATCTGTCGGCCGCCTCCGCCTTGGGCGACTACAAAAATTCTGCTGGCACCGAGCACTAGCTTCGCCTTAGCGCCTCTTGGCGGCGTTCTTCCAACGAAAGTCGATAGCGAATTGAAGAACCGTGCAATCTTTATCGCAAAAAGTTTCAAATGTATTGAAATGTGTGTAAGCTTGCGCGCGGTGTGTTGGTTCCCGTCGTTCCGCGCTACATGAGCTCAGGCTGCTGACGAGTCTGATCTCGGCTCCACTACATCGAGGCAGGTTGGTAATTTGGTAAAGCGCCGGTTTGGGGACCGGTTGCTTTATGGCGCTGTAACCCATTGACATTCCTCTGGATAGGGCGTTCTGCACATGTAGGTTTGTCATGCAGACGACATGATCAACCGTGTTCGTTTTGGTGCTGCATCGTATTTTTTTTGATCCAGGTAATTGGTGTTAATTAAGATTTTACTGAGAGCTTTATGAAATCAATTTTTCGAATCTGGCTACTTCTATTTATTTCTTGGAACGCGCATGCGGCCCTCACCCCAATCTTGTTGAGCGGAGACGTGCAAGTTGATGTGTGTGAAGGGGCGGCGTGCACAGGAAGCAATGTTGGCGTATCCAATACCTCTCGTTCACTTACCGCAGATCCTGCTGGTAATGTATATATGGTATTTTTTAAGGCAAATGTATTAAGCGTAGCAAAATCCACCAACCAGGGTGCTAGTTTTCTGGAGCGCGTTAATCTGCCCGCATTTGGGGGTAGTGCGACTACGGTAGCTGCCGCATCAATTAGGTCATCAAGCAGTGGAATAGTTTACGTATTTGCCATACTGAATAATGGCGAGGCATATGTTTCGAGAAGCTTGAATCAAGGTGTCACTTGGTCTGACCCGAACAAGGTGGGCGCGGTTTCGAGCACCAGTTCCGCTATTGGGATGGCTACATTTGGTAAATACGTCTATCTTATGGGTGCTGGAGGTGGTGGTTTTCAGCTTTTCAGAAGTGATGATGAGGGATTGACGTTTGCTACTACGAATGTCGCTATGAGCGTGGCATTCGGAAATGTTATGGTTGACAGGGTTAATGGCGATGTTTACATCGCCGCTGACACTCCCGCTTTCCAGGTTCGTAAAAGTACCGATTTTGGCAAAACCTTTGGGCCGGTAATCAACCCTCCAGGGCAAGCATATTTTTCTAGTTGGGCCTTGGCGCATGAGCAAGATAATACTTACTTGTATGCGGTCGGAAGTCTTATCGGATCTTCTGGTGATCCGGGTTATAAAGTAAATATAAATTCAAATACTAGTGTTCGGCTTAATCTGGACGCAACGACTGTTGCGAATTCGGCTAGCGTATTTTCTGATGATTTTGGAAATGCGCTCTATCTTTATAAGACCAATGGTGGTGGCATAGCATTTCAAAATTCAAACGATTTTTTTACTACTTTCAATGCTTCGCAGACTATAGTGGCGCAGGCTAATAATCAAACCGCGGTAATCAATCCCCAGACTGGTAATATTCACATTGCCTATATAACCAACTCTGGTATCAAGATGAATACCTATGGTTCGGGTGCCGTGGGTTATGATGTCAGTGTAGAGCCACGGTTTTTGGATTTTGGTAATAAACGTTTGGCTTCGGTGAGCAGTCTGCCGGTTACCATTAAGAATAATGGAAAAGCACTGGCGATTTTGAGCGACTTTGTGGCTGGTCCTGGCTATTCAGTAAACTCGCACTGTCAAGCGAGTTTGGCAGCAGATTCAAGCTGCGTGGTTGATGTGACCTTCACGCCCACCTCCCAAGGTGTGACGTCTAGCGAGCTGACCTTTACCGCCAATGGTGTAACGTTGCAGATCCCGCTGCTGGGTAAAGTAGCCGCTGCAGACGTATCTATTACCAAGACGGATGGCATCACGTCGGTGGCGGCAGGCGGTTCCCTGACCTACACTATTACGGTGTCGAACGCAGGGCCTGACACCGCTTCTGGCACCACCGTGAGCGATACATTGCCTGCCTCTTTGACCAATGCGGTATGGACCTGCGTGGGAAATGCCGGTGGAATATGTACGCCTTCCGGCGTAGGTAGCATCAATGACTCCATTAACTTGGCCGTCGGCGGATCTGTGACATATACATTGAATGCGACAGTGGACCTGGCCGCGTCTGGTACGATTTCCAATACTGCAGTTGTTGCGAATTCTGCAGAAATCGTTGATCCCCGTCCTGAAAATAATTCGGCAACCGATACGGATGCGGTTATTGCTGCATCTTTCAACGTTGTTGGTGCTGCCGATCCTGTGGATGCGGGAGCGGTGACTTGCTCTGGGCCTGTGGGCTTTGGCGGCACGATCAATTGCTCGGCACAAGCCGTGCCAGGATATACCTTCGAGGCATTTGCTGGTGATTGTGAGGGCAATGTTTGCACCATTAACAATGTCCAGAGTAACAAGATGGTGATTGCTCGATTTTCGCCGACTCTTTATAGCGTCACTGGAGTCGTGAATCCATTGGAAGCCGGAACGGTAACTTGTACGACATCGATTAATCACGGAGGCAGCAGTACCTGTACAGCAATCGCTAATCCTGGTTATACATTTGCGTCGTTCAGTGGCGATTGCTCCGGTTCGGTCTGCACTATCGATAATATTCAGAGTGACAAAACTGCAGTTGCAACATTTACACGTAATTTCTTTGTGGTGACTGGGTCTGCTACTCCTGCCAATGGAGGTCAAGTGGCATGCACGGGTCCAATTGCTTATGGTGATACCAGCGTGTGTACTGCAACGCCTGCACCTGGCTTCGAGCTGGTTGGGTTTCAAGGTGATTGCACTGGGAAAATCTGCACGGTAGAGAACATCCAAGGCGATAAGTCCGTGACCGCTAAATTTGCAATGCGAAGCATCATCAGCAAATCTTCTACTGATGCTGTCGTAAGTGCCAGTTTGATCACGGCAAGTTCTGCTTGTGAATTCGATCCGGAAAACACGGGCCCATTTACGCCGGCGGTGGCTTATGAAGGAAATTCGGTTTTTGCACAAGGCGGCTTCAAATTTAAACTGCTGAACTGTGAAGTCGGTGAAAAGGTTAAGGTTGCTGTTACATTCCCATCGCTCGAGGGAATGGGGGCTAAGAAGTTTGGTCCAACCCCAACCTCTTCGGGTAAGAGCATTTGGTATGATCCAATGGGCCTGACGATATCGGGAAACACGATTACTTATGAACTGACGGATGGTGGTCTTGGCGATGATAATATTGTTGCCGACGGAGTCATTAATGATCCTATCGTCCCCGTGCCCTTGCCGGCACCCGCTGCAGTGGCACAGCCTGTGCCTTCGCTTTCTCAATGGGCGCTGTGGATTCTTTCGCTATTGATTGCGGTGGTTGCCGTTGTGCGTCATCGCAAGCAAAGTAGCTTGGCTTAATCCGTCTATCGGATTGAGATATTTCGCCAGCCTGTTGCCTACCAAGAGATTGGCACAACAGGTAGAGTCTCCACAGACGTCGGGGGAGGTATGGAAACATACCTCCCCTTTTTTCGTTGCACGATCAGAACCCTGGCTTGGGTTAGGCAAGCTCTGCAGAATGAATTTTGTTCTTACTCTTTGGGTTTGCCGCTTGCCAAAAACGCCATCAGCCTGCGCTCGGCCTCGCGCAATCCCGCGCTGCCGCGCAGCTTGCCCGCATAGGCATCGCAGCGCGCGCCGCCCTCGGGGCCTTCGCAGACCTCCATCACCAGCGGGTGGATATAGTACTTGCGGCAGACCGCCACGGTATTGCCCAGGTGCTGGGCGACCTGGCGGACGATATCGGGTGCCGTCAGCGGGGCATCGCTGCTGCGCGACTGCAGCGCCAGCGACAAGGCCAGTACGCTGGCATGCCAGGTGCGAAAGTCCTTGGCGCTGAAGTCCTCACCGGCGATCTCGTGCAGATAGGCATTCACATGCTCAGAGCGCAGTTGCTTGCGCTCGCCCGCGTCATCCATATACTGGAACAGCCGCTGGCCCGGCAGGTCCTGGCAGCGCCGCACGATGCGCGCGACGCGCGGGTCCTCCAGCTCCACCTGCTGCTCCACGCCACTCTTGCCTTTGAACGCCAGACGGATGCGCGATGCGCGCATCGTCACATGGCGGTTGCGCAGGGTCGTCAGCCCAAAGGAGCCGTTATCGCGCGCATAGCTGTCATTGCCAATGCGCAGCGCGGTGGTGTCCAGGAGGCGGACCACCGCTGCCGCCACCGAGGTCTGCGTGGTATCGCCCGCTTTCAGGTCGCGCTGGATGCGCCTTCGAATCAGACCCAGCTTGGCCGCAAAGGCCGCCATGCGCTCGAACTTGGTCTGCTTGCGCTGCTCCTGCCACAGCGGGTGGTAGCGGTACTGCTTGCGCCCCCGGGCATCGCGGCCCGTCGCCTGCAGGTGGCCCTGCGGATCGGGGCAGATCCACACATCGGTGTAGGCGGGAGGAATGACCAAGAGGCGAATACGTTCGAGCTGGCGCGGGTTGCGAATGGTCTGCCCACGCTGGTTTTGGTAAACAAACCCGTCGCCGCGCTGGATGCGCTGCCAGCCGGGCGAGGCATCGGTGACATAAGCCAAAGGCTTTGGGGGTTTGACCATGTGGTGCTGCTCTTGTGGTTTTGAGAAATGCGCTGATCTCGTCGCAAAAGCGTAGTGGCGACCCCGGCAGCCCGCTGTCAGCGAGGGGCTTGCGCGGGCATCCTGTTTTGGCGCATCAGCGCCTCAGACGGGGCTGCTGCGCAGATGCCATGTAAATGCCGCATGGCTGTGGTCTTGGCAAATCCGGGGCAGCCGGGACCGTGCTTGGCGGAAAAGTTCAACCGGCTGGCACGGGCGCCCTGTAAGCGGAAATCGCTTCGTTATGTAGTTTTTGTAACGCCGGATAGATTTCATCAAATAAATAGGTAGAGTTAATTTTTCAAAGAAAATTGAAGAAAACCAAATGTCAGAACGTTCTAGCAACCTGCAGGATTTGGCTGAAAGATTGGCAGCCTTGAGGGAAGAAGGGGCGGAGTTGCTGGCCCGCAGGCCGGCGCCGGGCACCAGCGACCATGCGCGCTTGTCCTGGATCGATGCCGAGATAGAGGCGTTGAGCCGGCAGCTTCAGCAGGGGACGGGTCAACCTTGAGCCTTGGACTTGCGCGAGGCATGTTGTGCAGGCTGCACCAAGGTACCCGCTCGCATGGGGCCCTCGGCAAGCGCCATCGGGCGGAGGCCAACCGCTATTTGTCCTTGCATGCGCAGAAGCGGAGGGCAGGATGCCAGGCACCTGTTCTGTATTCTTCCGCTTGGGCCAAACCACGCCGTCGGTGACGCCGAGTAGGTCTGGCAAGCTTGGCGGCTGGACGCTGATAAGCAAGCGGACTGCACTGGCTTTAACCCGAGCGCTGAACCAGCGCCCCAGTGCCGGGCATGGGCCTCGAGATACCTCCACATCTCCCCTGGGCAGGCCCTGAAAGCCGGCCACCCGCAGCCGAATCACTAATTTACGGGATGGCAAAACCGGCTTGCCCCTTTAGTCTGCGCTCAAGACAAGACTGGGGGTAACTATGGTTAGATTTGGCAACGCTGGTAACGCCAACCGGCGGGCGCAAGGCGGCACAGTTGGGCTGGCAACGCTGCTGGAACGCACTGTGCAGGCAAAGGCAGCCGGGAGCCGTTTGCGGCAGTTGGTTTTGCTGGGCAGTTTGGCATTGGTAGTTGCACTGCCACTGGCGGCCCAGGCCAAAACCTATGTGGTCAATGCGGTGAGCAGTTCCACCACCAATGCGTCGGGCTGTGATGCAGGCAATAGCGGCACTTGCACCCTCGGCAATGCCATTTTGGCGCTCAATGCCGATGCAGACAGCAGCGTTGCGGCGCGCATCGAGTTTGAGGCGGGCCTGTTTTCGTCTCCGCAGACGATTGCGGTGAGCCAATTGGCCCCGCGTTACAGCGTGGACATTGCGGGCCCGGGTGCGCATCTGCTGACTTTGAGGGGCAGCACCTCGCAGACCATGTTTGTGATGAATGCCGGCCAAGGCGCGAGCGGTACCGGAAGTACCTTGGAGGTTCGTCTCGCTGGGCTGCGCATCAGTGGCGCGCGCCAAGGCATCAACAGCGCTGCCAAGCTCACGGTCGACAGCTGCTGGATCGATAGCAACACCAACACCAGCACGAGCAACGGTGGCGGTATCCTCAACCGCGGCAGCCTCAGCTTGCTCAACAGCACGGTGGCCAACAACACGGCCAGCAACGCGTCGTTTGGCTACGGCGGCGGCATCCAGAATGATCCGACTGCCACGGCGCTGCTGATCCACAACAGCACCATTGCCAACAATGTGGCCCGCCAAGGTGGCGGCATCAACAGTAGCTCAGGTGGCAGCATTGCCATCCACAACTCCACCATCAGCGCAAACCAAGCAACCAGTTGGGGTGGAGGCTTCTACAGGGAGGGCAGCAGCGCGCCGTTGGTGGTCAACTCCATCATTCGCGGCAACACGGCGCCAAGCTTTCCGAATGTGGTGGGCGGCAGCAGCTTGGTGAACCAGAACAGTTCCGTCCATATCGCCAACGCAGCCGACACAGGCCTGCCTGTGATCGGGCTTGCCGCTTTGGGCGCCTATGGCGGCACCATGCCAACGATGCCGCCCCTGGCGGGCTCACCGGCGCTGGGTCTGGGCCGCTACGCAGCAGGCGAGCAGGCTCTCGACCAGATCGGCGCACCGCGCCCAGCGACCGTAGGTGCGGTGATTGATGCAGGTGCTGTGCAAGGCCAGGCCTATACCCTGGCATTTGCCAGCCCTTCGCCTTTCCCCAGCCAGGTGGCGCCGGGTGCGGCGTTGCCGGTGACGGTGGATGTGCAAAGCAGCGGACAGCCTCTGCTGGGGGTGACCCCGGCCTTGCTTGCCAGCACACATGCGGGCCTGACCTCCAGCGCCAGCTGCGCGCCGAGCAATGCCAGCGGCCAGGCTGCTTGCACGGTCAGCTTCACATTGCCCGGTGGCGTGCCGGTTTCGGGCGTCAGCCTCAATGCGCACCTGGGCGCAGCCTCGGTCAGCAGCGCGGCCTTTACCGTCGCGGCCCAGCAGCTGGGCGGATTTGGTATCAGCCTGCCAGCGCAAGTGGCTGCGGGCCAGGCGTTTAACTTCAGCGTCAACGCGCTCGATACCGATGGCCATGCGATGCCCAGCTACAGCGGCACCGTGCATTTCAGCAGCAGTGATGCCGGGGCACAGTTGCCCGCAGGTGCCGCACTCTCCGGCGGTGCGGGCAGTTTCAGCGCCACCTTGGCCGCCACGGGCAGCCAGCAGATCACGGTGGCAGATGCGCTGTCCAACCCCGTGGTACAAGGCTCGGCCAGCACGCAGGTGCTGTTGCTGCCGCCCCTCGTCACCAGTCTGGCGCCCTCCGTGGCCGATGCCGCAGGCGGCACGGTGGTGACGGTGAACGGCAGCCACTTTGATGCCACGGCCCAAGTGCAATTTGCAGGCTTTACCTATATCCAGCCTTTCAATGTGACGCCCACGTCGCTCAGCTTTGTGGCGCCGGCTGGCGCGGGCGGCAGCGATGCAGCGGTACAGGTGTTTACCCAAGGCTGCTATCTGGCCGTGCCCAACGCCAATTGCATGAGCCCCATCACGCCCGCCAGCGTGTTGCGCTTCTTTGCGGCCAGCTATGTGGTCAACAACGCTGGCGACAGCGATGGCAGCAACCCACAAGCCTGCGCCCAGGGCAATGCCAACAGCTGCACCTTGCGCGATGCGGTGCTGCAGGCCAATATGCTGGGCGGCGCGCCCGTCATCCAGTTTGATGCCAGCGTGTTCAACCCCGCTGCGCCGCAGACCATCAGCTTGGCCCATGGCCAGATCAGCCTGGGTAAAAGCATGACCATCGAGGGCCCGGGCGCCGATGTGCTGACGGTCAGCGGCAATGGTGCCAGCCGTGTGCTGCAGATCGAGGCCGCCGCGCAGCCGGTGCGCCTGGCGGGCCTGCGCTTGGCGCAAGGCCGCTCCAACGGCGGCAGCGCGGTGCTCAACCATTCATCCGGCTTGGTGCAGCTGCAAAACCTGGTGCTGGCGCAGAATGTGGCCGCAGCCGGTGGCTATAGCGGTGACAATGACACGCTGGCCCAGGCGGGCTCGGGCGGCGCCGTGTACTCGCATGGAACGGGTGCGTTGGAGATTGAAGGTTCCAGCTTCGACAGCAACAGTGCTGCGCAACTGGGCGGTGGTCTGCTGGTGGCGGCGGGCAACACCGCCACCTTGCGCGGCAGCACCTGGGTGTCCAACCAAGGCGACCTGGGCGGCAGTGCGCTTGCCAACCTGGGCAGTGTGGCGCAGATCGAGAACAGCACCTTCAGCGCCAATGCCAGCCCGAACGCGGCCGGCCAAGGCGGCACCCTGTTCAGCCAGGGCCAGAGCCGTTTGGTGCTGCTGAACAGTACGCTGGCAGGCAATAGCAGCGGCATTGCCGGTGGTATCAGTGGCGCAGCCGACGGTGGCAACACCCCCAGCCTGAACCTGGTGAACAGCATCGTGGCCGGCAACAGCGGCGGCGCTGGGCCAGCGGCTGATATCCGCAGCACAGGGCTGACCCTCATTGATGGCGGTGGCAATGTCTTTACCCAGGACACGCCTACGACCATCGACCCTGGCCTGGCACCGCTGGGCCACTACGGTGGCAACACCCCAACCCTGCTGGCGCTGCCCGGTTCGCGCAGCATTTGCGCGGGCGTGGCCAGCGCGGCAGAGGTGACGGTGCCACCGCTGGACCAGCGCGGCGCCGCGCGCCCCTATGTGGCCGATGGTCTGGTGCCCGCATCCTGCGTGGATGCCGGTGCCGTGCAAAGCCATTACGCGATGCAGTTCAGCGTGCAGCCATCAGCGGTGGCGCTGAACACGCCCATGCTGCCAGCGCCGCAAGTCACACTGCAAGAAAACGGACAGGCCTTTAGCAGTACCAGCTACCCAGCCCTTGGCGCACTCGCCTCGTTGGGCAGCGTGCAGCTGGCCCAAGGCCCGGGCACGGGCCGCCTGGCCAAGCTGGTGTTGGCCACCACGCCGGTATCGGTAGACCTGGCCACTGCCACCGGCACTGCCGTGTTTGACGATCTGGAGTTTGCCCAAGCCGGTAGCCAGAGCCTCGTCGCCAGCCTGGCGCTCAACCCTGGCTTGGCCGAGCCGGCTGTGCTGCAAAACAGCAGTGCCAGCTTTGCCGTTGGCCAGGCTGCCGCGCAGGTCAGCCTGGAAGCCAGCCCGCAGCAAGTGCAGCAGGGCCAGGCAGTGACCTTGACCGCCACGGTGACCGGCAGCGCCCCTGGCGGCACCGTCACCTTCAGCGATGGCCCCAGCGTGCTCTGCGGCGGCCCTGTGGCCCTTGTCACCGTGGGCGATACCGCCACCGCCAGCTGCACCACCTCCGCGTTGGCGCAGGGCGAGCGCGCTATCACCGTGACCTACAGCGGCGATAGCAACAACGCCGCCGCTGTGACCTTGACCCCGTCGCAGGTGGTCGTCACCGCGCCTCCGGGCAACGGCGGCACCAACCCCATTGCGGTCCCTGCGTTGTCGGGCTGGGCACTGGCCTTGCTGGCTGCGCTGGTGGGCGGGATGGGCCTGGTCGGGCGCCGTGTGGTGGCGCGCAAGGCCGATTGAGTGGTGGGGCGCCGGGCCAGCCTGTATTGCGGGGGCCGGGCGCCGAGATGTGGTGAATAAGCAGAGGTGGAGGGGGTGTAGGAGGGCAGGGAGACAGGTCCTAGGCGAACGGCTGGCTTGGCCAAGTCAGCCGTTTGCCTTTATGAAGCCTTCACCGTCACTCTGCTTCAAGAGCATGTTCCGTGGCAGTTACAAGGCCAGTTAAAAAGCGAATGGCTTTCTCCAAGTCATCCCGCTTGACCATGTGAGGTGCAGGTGCCCCGACAGTTACTGGTTTCGAGCGATGAACCACATCTCCACGGCGGCTGATGAGTTGATCAAGTGACTTTTTTGCTGACGCAGTGTCGTAGTGAAGCCATGCCCACCCTGCGGTCACATCGACCTGCAAGTAATCAAGAAATAGCTTTTTGGTCTTCTCTGAATTGGGGTTGTGAAAGCGCTTCAATTCCTCCGTGAGCTTGTTGTTCACGAAATCCCCGATAGGACTACCGTTCACCGCTTTTAATCTGGCGGCAACTGCCTCTATGACGCGATCTTCCACATAGGTCTCCCATGCGGTAAGTGCCATCACGAGCCCTGCTCGTTTGAGAACCTCTGCTGACTCCGCATTTTGCTTATGGAGTGAGTCGAAATGCGCAAGGAGCGTGGTCGCATCTTGGATAGAGATTAAGAACGTTTTTGATGCGCGGGACATTAGTAGCGAGCGACTCTTCTAATTGGTTGAATGATTTTCTTAGTCTAATCCAGTCGTACCTCAAATAGCTGACTACGCGGGGGTGTCAGACCTCAGGTATGTCCCGCACTTCCACCACAGCCGGCAGCGGCACCCGCAGCACCACCGTCGTCAGCCCCCCTTGCGACCCCACCGACAACTGCGCACCCAGCCGCTGCGCCCGGGCCTGCATGCTGCGCAGGCCGGTGCCGTGCGTGGGGGTGTTGGCTGCTTTGGCCGCAGGCAGGCCCACCCCGTTGTCCTGCACCTGCAGCAGCAGCTGGCCGGCCTCGCGGGCCAGCACCACGTCCACGCGTTGGGCATGGCTGTGTTTGAAGGCATTGGTCAGGGCTTCTTGCAGAATGCGCAGGACATCCAGGCTGGCGCTGGTGGGCAGGTGCAGCTGGTCGATATGGCTCAGCTGCCAGTGCACCTCCATGTCGTGCACCTCGAACAGCTGGCTCATGCGGTAGCGCATGGGGGCGAGCAGCTCGCCCAGTGATAGCTCGCCATAGTGCTGGGCGGAGGCCAGGTCGATGATCAGCCGCAGGTCATCGCGCATGCCTCGGAGCATGCCCAGTACCTGGTCGGGTGGCAGCGCGCCGCGTGTGCGCTCCAAGGTGGTGATATTGCCGATCAGCATGCCGCCCAGGCCGTCGTGCAGGTCGTGGGCGATATTGACGCGCTCGCCCAGGCGGGCCTGCAGCAGCTCCAGCTCATGGCGGCCGGCCAGCGATTCGGTCAGCTCGGCGCGGGCCTCGGCCACATGGTGCTGCATCTCGTCATTGAAGCTCTCCACGCGCCGGGTGTTCTGCACAAAGGTCCAGGCCAAGGTCAGCGCAATGCCGACGGTGGCGAGTGGCTCGGTGTAGGTGGCCAGGTAGAAGTTGTCGTCCACGATGCGGGTGAAGACCAGCAGGTCATGCGCCATCGCCAGCGCGCTGGCCAGCGCCGTGAGCGACAGCAGGCGCTGGGCCTGGTTGCCGTTGCGCCAGGCCAGGCCGACAAACACGCCAGCGGTGGTGAACAGCAGGGCCGATGAGGCCCAGGCCATGACGTTGCGCATCTCTCTGAGCTGCGCATCGGGCACCAGCAAGGTGATGGCCGCCAGCGCGGCAATAACCAGCCACATGGCGGCCTCGCGCCTGGGCCAGCGGCGGCCCATGAAGCGCAGCACAAACATGGCATTGCAGCCGTGGTAGAGCACATAGGCGATCGAGACCACAGCCGCATAGGTGTTGATGTGGTGGAACGGCCAGGGCGTCACGCTGACAAAGTTGACGGTAAAGCCGACCCAGGCGGCCTGGCGTGCGGCATACCAGCCGTAGGCGGCCTCTTGGCGGCGCATCAACCACAGCACCAGGAAGAAGCAGCCCAGGGTTGCGCCCACGCCCAGGTGCAGCCAGTTGAGGTTGTGCCGCACCAGGTAGCTGTCCTGCTGCGCCGCGCGCAGCAACTCGGGTGCGCCGATCTCCACCGGCCCCAGCGCGGGTTGGTAGGCGTAGTAGCCGCTCACGCGGATCAGCAGCTCGTTGCTGCCGCTGTGCAGAAGCGGTGCGGGCAGTACCAGGTAGCGCGGCGTGTTCCAGGCACGTGTCATCGGCTCGGTCAAATACGGGTCGCGCTGCAGCTCCACGCCGTTGACCGAGATGACCCCGGCCTGCATCAGGTAGTGGATGTAGAGGCCCTGGGTCTGTGGCTCGCCGCTGATGTCCCAGCGCAGCCGGTACCAGACGACGCCGCTATAGCCCGGCCATTGCTGGTTCCAGTCGTTGGGCACCTTCACCGGCACCCAGCCGTTGTCGGGTGGCTGCTGGGCATTCCAGTCCGAGCGCGCGGCCTCGGCCGTGCCGGGCCAGGGCTGGCCTTGGGCCTGCGCGGGCGGTACCTGGCATAGCGCTGCCAGACAGATCAGCGCAGCAAGCCATGCTCGCGTGCACGCCGCAAGGCCTGCGTGCGCGAGCTCACGGCCAATTTGTCGTAGATATGCCGGATATGGGTGTCGATGGTCCATCGGGATAGGTGCAGGCATTCGGCGATTTCGCGGTTGCTCATGCCGGCGGCGACATGGTCGAGGATCTCGCGCTCGCGCTCGGTGAGCGCTTCGCGCAGCGCCGGGTCGGGCGGCTGCGACGGGGTGGGAGGGCGCCCGGCCGGGCGCCCCACCAGGTCCAGAATGCGCCGGGCGATAAAGGGGTCGATGGGCGCGCCGCCCTTGAGCACATTGCGCACCGACAGCGCAATCTCCAGGTCGTCGCGCTCCTTGAGCACATAGCCATTGGCGCCGGCGCGCAGCGCGCCCAGGATCATCTCCTCGGTGCTCCAGGCCGACACCACCAGAATCGGCAGCACCGGGTTGCGCGCGCGCAGCCAGTCAATCAGGTCAATGCCATTGCCATCGGGCAGGCCCAGGTCGATCAGCGCCATCACCATGGGCTGCAGGCCGCCTTCGGGCGCGGTCACCAATTGCTGGCACTCGGCCAGCGAGCCAGCCTCGCACAGCTGATCGGCTGCGACGCCTACCGAGCCCAGCACGGCGCCCAGCCGGGCGAGCATGTCGGGGTCGTCATCAACCAGCAGTACGGGGAGTTGCGCAATAGCCATCGCTACATTTTGACGCAAAGAGGGAGATCTGCCATCACGCATTTACGGTAAATGCGGCTGTTATTGCCCCTGGCGCGCTAATGCCCCGCCAGCGCATGGAGCGTAGATGGCGCCTGCTGGGCACTGCGCCAGGTAAGCAGCCACAGCACGGCAGAGGCCAGCAGCATGAAGGCCAGCCACGGAACGGTGCCCAGCACCACCACCTTGCCGGCCAGCGGCGTGGCGGCCGAGGAGATGCTGAGCTGGAAGGCGCCCAGCAGCGCAGCGGTGGAGCCCAACGCACTGTGCTGCGAGCCCATCGCCATCGACATCAAGGTGGCCTCGGCCATGCCCAGGCCCCACATCGCAAGGAACATGCCCAGCACGATGCCGGGCAGGCCCAGCTGCGCGGCAGCGGCGGCCAGGGCCAGGCCGGAGCCGGCCACCATGAGCAGTGCGCCGATGACCGCCAGCCGCGCAACGCCGGCGCGCTGCACCAGCTTGCCGCTGGTGACTGCGCCCATCAGCACCGCCACGCCGGTGGCGCCAAAGACCAGGCCAAAGCGGTCGGGGCTCAGGCCAAAGCGCTGCTGGTAGACCAGCGAGGCGCCGGCGATGTAGATGAACAGCACAAAGAAGGCGCTGGACAGCGCGAGCGCGGGCAGCAGAAACTGCCGGTCGCTGGCAATGCGCAGGTAGGTGCTGGCGACGGAGCGCAGCCGCAGCGGCAGCCGGGCCGCGCGCGGCAGGGTTTCGGGTAGGGCCATCGCGGTGTTCAAGAGGACCAACAGGCCCATCGCGCCGAGCACCACCATGACGCCGCGCCAGCCGTAATGCACATCGACATAGCCGCCCACGGCAGGCGCCAGCACCGGGGCCAGGCCCTCGATGGTCATCAGCAAGGCAAAGAGCTGGGCGGCACGCGCGCCCTTGGCCACATCGCGCACCGAGCTCATCACCACCACCAGGGTGAACGCGCCGGCCAGCCCTTGCACAAAGCGGCTGGTGAGCAAGATGCCGATGGAGGACGCCTGGCTGGCCCAGAACGAGGCCAGCGCAAAGGCCAACAGCCCCGCCAGCAGCGGCCGGCGGCGGCCAAAGGCATCGACGATGGGGCCAAACAGCAACTGGCCCAGGCCCATGGCCAGCAGGAACACCGTCAGGGTCAGCTGCACCTGGGCATAGGGCACGGCCAGTTCCGTGGCGATCTCGGGCATCGAGGCCAGGTACATGTCGGTGGCCGAGGGGCCGAGCACGGCAATCAGCGCGAGAGAGGCGGCAAAGCGCAGGCCGCTGGCAGGTAGGTGGGTATCGGTTGTCATGGAAGGACTTGCTGTAGCAGCATGGACATGGGGTGGGTGAGGTGGGGTGCAGCGGCGGGCATCAGGGCGCGGTGCCCCCAGCGACGAGTGCGATCAGCGCCAGCGCGGCGGAGGTGAGGCCAGCGAGGCCCGCGACGGTGAGCAGCGCCCGGTAATCGCGGCGGTCGATACGGCCGGCGCGGCCTTGCCATGCGGCAATCAGCAGCGATGCGGTCCACAGGGCAAGGGCGATGGCGGCGTGCGTCATCGCAAGGCCCTGTGCGCAGGCAAATGCGGCGCGTGCAGGCGCAGGCCGGCGCTGTCAGGCAGCAGCGCCAGGGCGGTGAAAGAAGCGCAGGGAGAAGACAAGACGGGGTCCTTTCTGGGAAAAATGCCGCAGGAAGGCCCGTTGAAAAAACAAATGCCGCCCGTGCGGCGGCATCGTTTCAAATGGGAATAGGAAATCGTGCCGCGCTTAGGAAGCGAGGCGGTACAGCACAGCGAAGGCGTACGAGATGATGACCATAGGTCGCGGATTATAGCGACGAATTTTTGCGATGCAAGCGATGGGCCGCTGTGCGGCGGCGGGTGCGGGCAGCGGTGCTGTCAACGGTCTGCATGGGCATGCCCAAGGTGTGCTGGCATCTAGGCCTGGGGCGGCGCGCGTTCGGTGGTTGGCACTGAGTCACAACCCGCCCCGCATCTGGCTGACTGCCCATGGGCCTTTGAACAGGTTCTTAGATGGCGCGGCCTTTTGAGCAGGTACTTAAAAGAACGGCCGAGAGGCAAGTTCGAGCCCCAGGACAAGCAGCAGTAGCAGAAAGCACTGCCGAAAGCGCTGGGGGCTGATACGCGCCCGGACCCAAGTGCCCAGCCACATGCCCAGCAACGCAGGGATGACGCTGAGTGACGACAGGCCCAGCTGGTTCAGGCGAAATGCGTCGTTGGCCAGCAAACCTGCGGCAAGGGCCAGGGTCGAGATGCTGAAGGACAGCCCCAGCGCCTGCACCAGCTCGTCCTTGTGCAAGCCAAGAGCGCCAAGGTAGGGAACGGCTGGCATGACAAAGACGCCGGTGGCCCCCGTGACCATGCCGGTAACCAGCCCCACCAGCGGTGAAAGCCATGCCTCCAGCGCACGCGGGATGGAGAGCGCGGGCGCCAACAAGGCATAGACCGCATAGACGATCAAGGCCGATCCCAGGGCGAAGCCGGACCAGCGGGGGTCAACGCGCACCAGGAGCGCGGACCCGCCCACCGTCCCGATCACCATGGCCGCCAGCATGGGCCACAGGCGCCGCACCAGCGCTGCAATCGCGCCGCCAGAGAACAGTTGCCAAACATTGGTGACAAAGGATGGCACCACCAACAGCGTTGCCGCCATGGCCGGCGGCATCACCATGCCCAGCAGCCCCATCGCCACCGTCGGCAGACCCATCCCTGTCACTCCCTTCACCATGCCGGCAAAAAGAAAGGTGGCTGTCAGCAAGCCATAAAAGAACATTGAATCATGCATGGGGGACCTCCAGATGGCCCCATTGAACCGGATGGGTGGCAGAAGCACAATTCGGAATTTATGGCAGATGCTTCGGGGATTCCTGAGGATAGATTATGTGGTTATGGGAAATGGACACACCAGTTGGAAATACCGTAGCTGCTTTGTGATCAAGACCTTGGCGCAAGACCTTGGCAAGAGCGTTTTTTCGCCGCTGCCCAGGCCCAGCCGCTGGCTCCGGGGCGGTGCGGGCGGCTCGGGTTCCTCCCACCAGGCGAGGATTTTGCAGCGACTCTAAGCAAGAACCAAGGCGGCGCAGGCCAAGGCCAGCATGGCCAGGCCCAGCCAGGCCTGGCTGGCGCTGCGGGTGCTGAACACCCAGATGGCAAGGGCGGTATAGAGCACAAAGCTCAGCAGGCTGGCGCTCAGCACCGCTTCGGCGCTGGATAGCCCGCTGAACCTGGGCAGCATGCGCGCAAGGGCTGCTGCGGCCAGGCTGGCCAGGCCATAGCCGCCCAGGCAGGCGGCCAGTACCCGGCTGCTCACTTGCAGGCGGTAGCCTGGCTGGGCGGCCTGCCACTTTGCAGGCTTGGCCGGCTTTGGCAGCGGAGCCAGCGTTGCCCGCGGGCCTGGGCTGTGCCAGTGCCGCTTTACTGTCCTGGCCATGCCCATCAGCAGCATGCCAAACGCGATGGCAACCAGCTCCACACTGGCGCTTTGCCAGTCGCCCCTCTGGGCGTAATGCCAGGCACAAAGGCCGGTGGTGGCCAGGTTCAGCAGCGGCAGCAGCATGCACAGGGCCGCTGCCAGCACCAGCTGCTCTACCCAGGCCCGCGCCGGGGGCCGGCAGGCGGCATGCAGCCCGCTGGCGGCCCAGATAATCAGGAAGCCCCGAATCTCCCACAGCTCGCGCCCCGGCAGGGAGGCTGGCAGCAGGCGGTTGAGCCAGAAGTAGCCCATGCAGGCCAGTGCCATACCGGCCAGGGCGGCCACGTTCAGGCACTCGACAAGCCGGTAAAAGCCAGCGGTAGCGCCACCAAACTCCTGCGCGCTTTTTTTGCGCCGCTTGACCATAAAGAGCATGGTGCCGGTGGCCATCATTGCCGTGCCCATCAGCCCAAAGACAAAGTACATCCAGCGCAGTGTCCAGCCACCAAAGCTGGCCACATGCAGCGCTTCGAGCACCGGGTGGATCTGGCCGCTGTGGGTAGGGGCGTGTGGGTCGGGGTTGCGCAGCTGCAGCACCGCGCCGCTCACCCCATCAAAACTCACCTGAGCGGCCTGGTGGAGGATAGTCTGTGTGTCGCTGGGCGGCTGGTGAAAGACGCGCACGGTCATCGAGACATCGCCGGGCCGCTCGATAAACAGCATGCGCGGGCTGCGGCCGGTCAGCTGCTGCGCCTGGTCCAGCAGCTGCGCCAGGTCCTGCATCGCAGCGGGCTGGCCCTGCAGACTGCGGCGTGGCGGCGCGGCCTCGGGCGAGAGCTCGCCCTGGTAACGCGCCTGGGCCTGGGGGCTGTCGCCATACACGGCGCGCAGCGGCCAGGGCATATAGCTGCTGTAGAAGTAGGCGAGACCCGTGTAGGCAATCATGAACAGAAAGGGCAGCGCCAGCACGCCGGTCACGTTGTGCGCATCCAGCCAGGAGCGCTGGCCCTTGCCCAGCCGCAGCGTAAAAAAGTCGGCAAAGATGCGCCGGTGCACGACGACGCCCGAGACCAGCGCGACGAGCATGCACATGGCCAAAAAGCCCACCAGCCAAAAGCCGATGGTGCCCGCATGCAGGCTGTAGTGAAAGCTCATGAAATGGCGCCCGCCCTCCGTCTTGCGCCCCCAGGGCTGGGGCAGCAGGGCGCCCGTGGCCGGGTCCATCGCAGCGGTGTGCAGGCCGCCGCGCTGGCCGCGAGCCGGTTGCCAGGCCAGCAGCAGCGCATCGCCCGCTTGCTGGGGCAGCTCAATGCGCCAAAAGCGCGCGCCAGCGGCCTCGCTGGCCAGGTGGCGCGCGGCTTTATCCAGCGCCAGTGGGGCCTGCGCTGCTGCGGCCTCCAGCGGCGGCTGGGCCTGCATCCAGCGCGTGATGGGCGCGCGGAACACGCTCAAAGTGCCGGTCAGAAAGATCGCGCACAGCAGCCAGCCGCTGACCAGGCCGCACCAGGTGTGCAGCCAGGCCATGCGTTGGCGAAACTCGCCTGCCATCTGCGCAGACGCGGTTTAGAACGAGCCGCGCAAGGTCAGCATCGCGTTGCGCGGATCGCCATAGTGGCTGCTGTTGACCAGGTTGCCGATGGACGAGTAGTAGCGCTTGTTGAACATGTTGTTGAAGTTCAGGCTCAGCTGCCAATGCGGGTCGATCTGGTAGCGCACATAGCTGCTCCAGACGGCGCGGCCCGGGGCATTGAGGCTGATCGCGCCGATCTTGCGGTAGGAGGCGCTTTGGGTGTTGACGCCGCCGCCGATGGTGAGCGCGTTCCAGTCGCCGGGCAGGCGGTAGGTGGTCCACAGGCGCAGCAGGTGCTTGGGCGTGTAGCTGTTGAAGTCCAGGCCTTCGTTGTTGATGTCGCGCTTGTAGGTGTTGCGGTTGAAGGTGTAGCCGGCAAACAGGTTCCAGCCCCGGCTCAGCTCGCCGCTGATCTCGGCATCAAAGCCCTGGCTGCGCACGCGCCCGTCGTCGGTGTAGCAGTAGTAGCCGTCACGGCAGTCGGGGCCGGAGGCGATGTCTTCGGTGGCGCGGTTCTTCTGGTCGACGCGGTAGAGCGCAAACGAGGTGTTGGCCCGGCCGCCCAGGATTTCTCCTTTGAGCCCCAGCTCATAGGTGGCGCCTTGGATGGGTTTCAAGTTCTGGCCCGCTGCGTTCAGCGACCACTGCGGGTTGAAGATATCGGCATAGCTGGCGTAGGCCGACCACTGCGGGTTGAGGGCGTAGATCAGCCCGGCAAAGGGCATGAAGCGGGTGTTGTCCTGGTGCGTGGACGAAGCGGCCACGTTGCCAGTGGTGGTGGTAATCGTGTCGAAATCGGTCTTGTAGCTGCCCAGGCGTCCACCCAGCACCAGCTTGAGCGGATCGCTCAGCTGCAGGCGCAGCGCGCCATAGGCGCCGGCCTGGCGCGTCTTGCCCAAGGTGCGCTCGGTGTTGGCATAGCGAATGGCCTCGTCGCTGGGCTCGCTGCGGAACGGGTCCGGGTCAAACACATTGATCGGGACGGCCGGGCTGATCGAGCTGTAGTCGCTGGTGACCTTGCCCTGGCTGTAGCTGGTGCCCAGCACCAGTTGGTGCTCGCGGCCAAAGGCGCTGAAATCACCCACCAGGCTCGCATCCAGGCCCGAGGCGCTCTGGTCGGCCTGGGTCAGGTTGCTGACGCTGGCGCCCAGGCCGGTGGCAGCGGCCACGGCGCGCTGGGACGAGGCGTACTTCATGTCCAACTCCTCCTTGACATGCAGGGCCGAGACCTTGGCGCGCCATTGGCTGTTGAACTGGTGGTTCAGGTCTGCATACAGCGTTCGGGTGTTGTTGTTCTGGCGGTTCCAGATGGCGCCCAGGTAGGTGGAGCGGGGCAGCGCGATGTCGCGGCCATCGCTGTAGTGCGGCAGGCCCGAGATAAAGGGCCGGCCCTTGAAGGACTCGTAGCTGGCGCCCACGCTGACCTGGGTCTGGGGCGAGATGTCGTACTCCAGGGTGCCGTACAGGGTGCCGTTGCGTTGGTTGGCGTAGTCGATGAAGGAGTGCTGGTCGTCCACATCGATGACGGCGCGGCCGCGCAGGCTGCCTTCGGCGTTCAGCGCGCCGCTGCCATCGATTTGCGCGCCATAGCGGTCCCAGGAGCCGGCCTTGGCGGTGACGGTGACGCCGCCTTCCTTGAGCGGGCGCTTGCGCGCCAGGTTGACGGCGCCGCTCGGATCGCCCCCGCCTTGCAGCAGGCCGGCCGAGCCGCGCAGCACTTCGGCGCGGTCATAGATGGCGGTGCCGCCCTGGTAGTTGCTGGCGCGGCCATAGAGGCGCTGCACATTGACCCCGTCATACTGGATGGTGGCCATGCTGAAGCCGCGCGAGTAGATGTACTTGCCGCCTTGCGGGCTTTGCAGCAAGGTGATGCCGGTGGTGCTGCCCAACGCGTCGTAGACCGAGGTCGCGTTTTGCTCATCCATCAGCTGGCGGGTGACCACACTGATCGACTGGGGAATGTCCTTGAGCGCCTGCTCCCCTTTGCCGATGGTGACGGCACGCGGCGTGTAGGCGCCGGTCTGCTCGGTGGTGGCGCTGCGGATCGCCGGCGCGGTCACGCGGATCTCGTTGAGCGTCAGGCCAGCGGCGGCGGCATCGCTGCTGACGGTCGTGGCGCCGGCTCCGGCTCCCGTATGGGGCGCGGCGCGCAACGACCAGGTGCTGCCGTCGATCTTGACCAGCTCCAGCCCGCTGCCGGCCAGCGCAGCGCGTGCAGCATCCTCCGGGGCATAGCTGCCGCGCAGGGCAGGCGCCGTGCGGCCTTGCACCAGGCTGGCATCCATGCTGATCTGCTGGCCGCTTTGCGAGGCGATGCGGGCCAGCGTGCTGCCCAGCGGCTGGGCGGGCAGGTCATAGCTTTGGACGGCGGCCGGGTTGCGGGTTTGGGCCTGGGCAGGCAGGGTGCAGGACATGGCAGCGGCGAGTGCGGCGGCCAGTGCGATGGCGCCCATAGGTGCAGTGGGCAGGGTGGGCGAGCGGCGGAGTGGCATAGGGTCCTTGGAAATGCAGGTAGATAAATCGAGGCTTCCAAGGTATGTAGAGCGAGCGCAAAAAAGTGTTCATTTATTTTTGCGAGGTGGGGGTGATGCGCTGCAGCCCCGTCCTCGACAGACCTGTCCGGGCAGGTCTGCGCGCCTCAGGCCGCTTCGATCACGACCAGCCAGCCGCGCTGGTAGACGCGCACCGTGATCGGCAAGGTTGCCGCCAGCGCATCCAAGGCGCGGTCGCTGTCGTCGAGCGCATAGTTGCCATAGACCCGCAGCGCGGCAGCCTGGGCGCTGATGCGGACAAAACCCCGGCGGTAGGCGCGCAGCGCCTGCACCACCTCGCCCAGCGGCCGGTTGTGCACCTCCAGCATGCCGCGCTGCCAGGCGGCCTCTGCCTGGGGGTTGATGTCGTCGGCGTCGATGGACAAGGTGTCAAAGCGCGCGCTATGGCCTTCGTCCAGCACCTGGCTGGCACCGGCTGCGGTCGTCAGGCGCGTGGCGTGCTCAAGCATGCCGACGCGGGTGTAGCGGCTGCTGGCGTCTTCCAGCCGCACAGAAAAGCGGGTGCCCAGCGCCTGGATGCTGCCATGCGGGCTCAGCACCTCAAACGGCGGCAGGCCGTTGCTGGCGGGCTTGGCCTGCACCAGCAGCGCGCCCTGGCGCAGCTTGACCCGGCGTCGGCCTGGGCCAAAGTCCAGGTCCACGGCCGATCGGGCATCCAGGAGCAGTTCACTGCCATCGGGCAGGGTAAAGCTCTGGCGCTCGCCGGTGCTGGTGCGCAGGTCGGCGGTCATCTGGCGCCAGGGCATCTGGCGGTCGGCCAGCAGCAGGGCGCCTGCAGAGACACCGCCGATGGCCAGCGCACCGCTGAGCAGACGCCGCCGGCTGCTGCCCCGGCGCTGGGCATGCGCGAGGGCCTGGCCCATCACATCGCCCATCGCGGCGGCGGCCTTGGGCGTGGCCACGGCGCGGGCCGCGCCAAACTGCGCATGCAGGCTGCCACTCAGCCGCTGCCAGACCAGCTGGTGCTGGGGGTGGGCGGCGAGCCAGGCGCGGTGGCGGGCCTGGTCGGCGTCGGTCATCTCGCCCGAGTGGAACTGCACCAGCCATTCCACGGCAGCTTCGCTGACCGGGTCGAGCGTGGATTCGGGGCTGGCCGTCATCCAGCGCTCAGGCTGCCCGCGATCGCAGGTACTGCGTTGCGCACTGGCGCGGTAATGCCGGCATCCTGCCGGGCCAGGGCCAGTGCAATGCGGCGAAAGCCCTCTGCCATATGGCGGCGCACAGTGCTGTGCGAGATGCCCAGGCGCTGTGCAATCGCCTCGTAACCCAGGCCATCGAGCTGGCTGAGCAAAAAGGCCTGCTGGGCCGGCAGCGGCAGGCCGTCGAGCGCATGGGCCACATGGGCCAGCGTTTCCTGCAGCACCGCCAGCTCTTCGGGCGAGGGCATCAGCGGCTCGGGCTGGGCGCCCAGCGCTTCGAGGTAGCTGCGCTCCAGATCACGGCGGCGCCAGTGGTTGATCAAAAGCCGCTTGGCAATGGTCGTCAAGAACGCCCGGGGCTCACGGATGGCCTCGGGGGGCGTGGCACTGGTGAGCACGCAGACAAAGGTGTCGGCCGCCATGTCCTGCGCATCGGCGGCATTGCCGAGCCGGTGCTGCAAGCGCTGCTGCAGCCATTGGTGGTGGCCGGTGTAGAGAAGCTGGACGTCGGGAATGGCAGACATGGGAGGCGGTACAGAGCAGGCAGCAATCCGATGCATTTGAGAATTATTCGCATTTTATGACTGTTTCTAGATGTGCCTAGACCTGGCCGGGGATCTGTGGCGTGATTGCGCCATGGCCCGCTGCTGCCATCACGGCGGTGGAGGGGGTCTGCTGCTTGGGCCGCGCGGCAAATGCGGCCAGAATAGAGCGTTCGTTTATTTCGCGGTACCCACCGCTCCCAAAGGAATCCCCATGAAAATCAGCGCACGCAATGTCTTGAGCGGCACCGTTATCTCCATCACCCGCGGCCCCGTCTCTACCGAAGTTGTTCTGGAAATCGCACCGGGCGTGCAGATTGCCTCCAGCATCACCACCAACTCGGCCGATGCGCTGAAGCTGAAAGAGGGCGCCAAGGCCTACGGCGTGATCAAGGCCTCGTCGGTGATGATCGGGGTGGACGACTGACGTAGGCCGGGCCTTGGCCAGCGTTGCGTCCCAGGCCCGTGATCGGCGGCACCCGCCCTGGCCTCGCTGCCATGGGCATATGCTGCTTCGCTGACAACGGGCCGCCTGTCCCCTCTCTCCCTCTTGCAAAGCGCCTCGCGGCCTGGCCAGGCGCTGGCGCTTGAAGCGCCGTCGTTGCGTACATGCCAAATACAGGCCGCCATTTTTGCGGCCTGGCCGCTTATTGGGTAAACGCGGGAAGCGCCTACTTGAAGGACATCTTCTTGCTCTCGCTCCCTCCCCCTTGCGATGCGGTAGCCTGACAGACAGCGTCGATTAAAGGAACGAGATGAGCTATGGACAAATACTGTTGTTTTTCTTCCTGTGCTGGCTGTCCTATTTTGCGTACTGGCTGCTGTCCAGAGGGCCGCCGAGAACACCTGGGTTTCTTCGTGGCCCCTTGAAGGCGACGATCGCATTGAAAGACCTGAGCTCAAAAAAGCATTGGGCGCGCGGAGAGACGGTCAAGGTGGCTGACGACGGCACCTATACGGCGAACATTTTCCGCGTCGCAGGAAACAGCTCTGGTGAAAACGCCAACCGGGACTGCATCGCGTTCCTCGTTCCGGAAGAAGGCAAGGAGAACACGGACAAGCCCGTGTCGGTGGTGGTGGATGGATTGCGCATAGGTCAGCTGTCTGTCAGAGACCTGATGCCTTTCAAAGTCATGCTGCAGGACGCAGGCCTGCATGCCCAGGTCACGTCATGCGATGCCTATATTGGCGGTGGTGGCACGGGCGTGGACGGCAAGAAGCGGAGCTATGCCATTTCGCTCGATGTCGATTGGTTTGAAGCCTAACGTGAATCCGCAGCATCCCTCTGGCTCGCATCTGAGCCCGGTCAGCCCAGTTTTTGTTGGTTTGCAGCCAGCCGTGGCGCTGGCTGCTCGGTTGGCGCAAGCATTGGGCAGAAGCCGCTGCAAATGCGAGCTGTGCGGCGGCTGATAACCCATGGCGCGGCAAGCGCTGCCTGCAGCGGCCCATAAAAAAACCGCCCATGGGCGGTTATGGATCGGCACAGCCATGTGCCGTTGTGGACGCTGGAATGTCTAGCGCTTGCGGAACTGCTTGGCGCCGGGGGCGGCTCCCGAGCGAGGCGCAAGATGCCGGAAGGTAATGCGACCCTTCGACAGATCGTAGGGGGACATTTCGATCGTCACGTTGTCCCCGGCAATGATCTTGATACGGTGCTTTCTCATCTTGCCACCGGTATATGCAATCAGCGAGTGGCCATTGTCCAGGTTCACGCGATATCTCGCATCTGGGAGAATTTCTTCGATCTTCCCCTGCATTTCGATAAGGTCTTCTTTGCTCAACGGATGTCCTTGGTGATGGCCTGTGGCCTTATTTCATGAGGGCAAGCTGCATGCCCTCATGCTTGGCGTGATCGACCGCCTCCTGCGCTGTCTCGAACAGCTTGGAGAAGGTGTACACGGTGTCTTGCGCAACCGAGCCCTGGCCGGACTTCAATGAGACTGCTGCTTGGAATTTCCCGTCTGCTTGCTCGCACACGCCTGGCGAGATGAAATAACGGGAAATCTTGTGGGTATCTTTAAAAAATTGAAACATGGGTGCGCGCTCCACGCGCTGAAACGGTGGAGCATGAAGCGCCAGAAATAAATGCGAAAGAGGGAAAAGCCGACCCTAGGAATTTATTGTGGCTTGGAGGGCTTGCCTAGGATGTGTGCATAAAGCCTTGCGCGCCTTGCACTTTGACGGATCAAGGGGCAAGCATGCCCTGATCGGATATTTCAGGATAGCACAAAGCGGACTTCTGTGTGCAAAGTGCTCCATGGCAGCAAGCATCCGCTGCAACGACCAGCATGGCTAGCTGCGAGCGCAAGGCCGCACGCCGGGAAGGCCGTGGAGTCCCTCAAGGGCAGAGGAGGCAGCAACGGCGCGCTGAAAAAACCCTTGGAACAGAAGTTCTCAAGGCACCGCAATCGGCGCCGGTGCGGGGACCTCGGGATGGTCATACAGCCGTTGGCAGGCCCGTTTGATCTGGTAGGCCGCCATGGAGCTGCGCGTGTCTTCTGCCTTTCTTGCCGAGCACTGGGCGCCAGAGCTGAAGTCATCGCTCGCGATGCTGGCGCCTTGCCGAACGGCCTCTATCCCACCGGGATAGCTGGCCAAGCAGCCTTGCGACACGGCCTTGGCCGCCGCGTCGCTGCGCACCCGTGCTGCATGGTCGAGGATACAGGTGGCGTAGTTGCCAGCCCTTGCCGGCAGTGGCCACAACAGCGCCAGTGCTGCCAAAGCTGGCGCAAGCGCACACCAGGTAGAAAAAAACCGCACAACGGCGGTCAGTTCTGGGGACGGCAGCTTCCCACGTTTATACAAATTTGAAACCATGGCCAGCCACGATCTGTTGATCCTGGCCTGGGCGCTCTGGGTCAGCAGGCGGCTTCTTGTCTTGCTCCTGCGGCGCTGGCACACCTGCGCTCTGGAGCATCAGTTTGGACTTATCCCAAAACGAAGCAGGGGGATAGGCTGAGAATTTGAACATGTAGACCTCCGGTCTATGGCGATTGCGGCACACCAAGATGGATGGCCTCGGCCCACGGTACTCCTTTTAATGGCCTTAAACCGGGCCGCACAATGTCTTACGTCCGGCCGCTGGGCAGCGCCAATGGCGTGGGCCAAGGGGCTGAGCAGCTGCCCAATGCCCCACCGCTTGCGGTGCGTATCCATGAAACGGCCTGCCGTTGCTGCGCTGAGAATCCCGGGCTCAGCTGTCGCACCAGTCGTTGTTCCATCCAAGCGCTATTCAAAAATATAATAGCGCTTTATATGAAGAACGAGGACAAGCCCATGCCATGGATCAGCCCCTTTTTGCGCCGCCCTTTTGTGGATGCAGGCATACGCCGCATGCTGCTGGTGGGCCTGACTGGCGCGGCAGTCGCCTTGTCGGCCTGCGGCGGGGGCGGGAGTGATGCGGACCGGGGGCCGACCACCTTGTCGGTATCTGCGGATTTGAATGGCCTGTATTGGGACAAGAACGAAAGCCGACTGTTTGTGAGCGATGAGAAGGCCAACACCATCCGGGTATGGGAGGGCGGCAGCCAGTTTGCACAGTACGCGGCCTTGCCCGCTGCGCCCGCCAGCGGCTCGACCTTGGGCCAGGTCACGCGTGGCAGCGATGGCACCGTCTATGTGACGCGCTTTGGCTTTGGCACGGATGGCGCCGTGGCTGCGGTGCCCAAGAGCGGCACGGCCTACAACCTGCGCGGCACCGACAGCCTGCGCCGCCGCATCGGCATCACCCCCACGCCTGATGGATCGCTGCTGGATGGCTGGTTCATCAAGGGCGGCACAGGTGCCGTGAGCGAGCTCAAGATCAGTGGCAGCGCTGCCACCGAGACCGAGCTGATCACCGGCTTTGGCAAGCCCGTGGGCCTGGCCGTGGTGGGCGATGCGGTGTATGTGAGCGACCAGACGAGCGGCCAGGTGCTGTCCTTCTCGCTGGCCAAGCTGCGTGCGGCGCCAGCCACTGTGGCTGACGGCAAGCTGATCGCCAGCTTCACCAGCTCGGATGGCATTGACCTGATGACTGCCGCCACGGACGGCAGCCTGTTCTTTGGCGGCTCGGGCGGCAAGCTGTTCCGCGTCAGCCCCAAGGGCGAGACCAGCGTGCTGGCCAGCGGCTGGCCCAAGATCCGGGGCGTGGCCTATGACGAGCAGAACCGCCGCCTGTTTGTGGGCGTGGTGGCCGCCGATGCCGCCAGCCAGTCGAGCGTCCGCATTGTGCCTATCGATTAAGAAATGTAGGAGGAGAAGGGAAGGCCAGGCTGGGGAAGCCTGGCCTTTTTTTATGCACAGCAGGATGCGGCAGGCTGCGCTGTGATGGCCTTTTAGCTTATTCCTGCAGCAGCCCGCACTGCGCAAAAAACCAGCTTCTGAAGCGGGCGAGCGCGCTGTCACTGGCCTTGTCTTCGCGGTAGGCAAAGTAGTGGCGTGATTCTTCGAGCACCAGCTCCTCGGGCACAGGCCGCACCAGCAGGTTCTGCGCGATCAGGTGCGAGACCAGCTGGTTGAAACCCAGCGCCACGCCCTGGCCGTTCAGCACCATCTGAATGAGCAGGTTGTAGTCATTGGCGTTGAAGAAATGCGCGCCATTTTTCTGGCGCTCGTCCAGGTCCAGGCGGTGGATGGCCAGCCACACGCTCCAGTCCACATGCTCGGCCACCTGGGAGCGCCCATAGGGGCTCAGGTTCAGCAGCACGCTGTGGCGCAGGCCGTCGAGGGTCTGGATCTCCGGGTGCGCCTGCAAGTAGGCGGGGGTGCAGACGGGGTAGATGCGGTCATGGAACAGCGGCACGCTGGCATAGCCATCGCGCAGCCGCGACATCTTGGTGATGAAGATATCGGGGTGGATGCCCGGCTCCAGGGACAGAAAGTTCTGGCTGGTCACCAGGTCCAGGTCGATATCGGGGTTGTCGCTGAAAAAACTCGGCAAGCGCTGCGCCATCCACAAGGCCGAGAAGGCCGGCGAGCAGCACACGGTCAAGCTGCGCCGGGCATTGTTGCCATAGTCCTTGCGGATGCGCGATGCCGCCTGTGCGATGTTGATGAAGGACAGCTGCGCCGCATCAAAAAAGATGGCGCCGGCCGTCGTCAGCCGGACCGAGCGCCCGACCCGCTCGAACAGCGGCGTGCCCAGGTGCTCTTCGAGTTCGCGGATCTGGCGGCTAATGGCGGCCTGGGTCACGCACAGGGTCTCGGCCGCGCGGGTGAAGCTCTCATAGCGGGCGGCGGCCACAAAGCACTTCACCGCCCGCAGCGAAGGCATCTTGAGCAGGGTCTGGTCGGTGCTGGGGTGCTGATTCATAACGCCATGTTATCAATTGCCCGGACGAAATGTCGATTGTGCCCGGGGTGGCCAATGCCTAAACTTCAATCGCTCGGTAACGCATTATCTCGTTAAACAAGCCCGTCTGTGTTTTTACCCTTATCCACCTTTTAAAGGCGGGGTATTGGTAAAGCGACGTGTTTTTTTTGTGGGTAGTGTGCCGGCCTAAAAATAATCGCTTCCTTTGATAAAAAGGCTTTGATTTATTGCAGTGCTTGAATATCTGCAGTAGTTTGAGGCCGGAAGCCGGAGACAATATGCAAAAGATAAGCGTTACGCCCCAGGACGATGCCGCCTGCGGCTGGTACCACACGGGGCCTGCACGCCAGGCCCGGCCCGCCCACCGCGGCGATCGCCACGTCCGCTGGGCGGTGATCGGCGCAGGCTTTACCGGCCTAGCCGCTGCGCGGCAGCTGGCACTGCATTTTCCGCAGGACGAGGTGGTGCTGATCGATGCGCAGGAAGTGGGCTTTGGCACCTCGGGCCGCAATGCCGGCTTTGCGATCGACCTGCCCCATGACATTGGCGCTGACGACTATATCGGCGACATTACCATCGCCAGGAACACGCTCAAGCTCAACCGCATGGGCCAGGGCCTGCTCCATGCGCTGGTGCAGCAGCACCAGATCGACTGCCATATGCGTGCGAGTGGCAAGTACCAGGCGGCGGTGGAGGACCGGGGCATTGCGGTGCTGGAGGCTTACCGGCGTGGCCTGGACAAGCTGGGCGAGCCCTATGAGGTGATTGCCGGCAAGGACCTGCCCGCACGCATTGGCACCCATTTTTATCGCCAGGCGCTGTTCACCCCCGGCACCATGCTGCTGCAGCCCTCGGCCCTGGTCAAAGGCCTGGCCGATAGCCTGCCGCCCAATGTGACCCTGTACGAAAACACCGCCATCACCGAGGTGGACTACGGCAGCCAGGTGCTGCTGCGCCATGCCCAGGGCTGCATCCGGGCCGACAAGCTGGTGCTGGCCAACAATGCCTTTGGCGCGCGTTTTGGCTTTTTGCAGCGCACCGTGCTGCCGATGTACCTGTATGCCAGCCTCAGCCGCCCCCTGACCGAGGCCGAGCAGCAGCTGCTGGGGGGCGAGGCCTTTTGGGGCGTGATCCCGGCCGACCCCTATGGCAGCACGGTACGCCGCACGCATGACAACCGCATTCTCATGCGCAACAGCTTCAGCTTCAACCCCGGCCAGCGCTCCAAGCCGGCCTGCCTGGCGCGCTTTGCCCGCCAGCACCAGCAGTCTTTTGCGCGGCGCTTTCCGATGCTGCCAGACGTCAGCTTTGACTACACCTGGAGCGGATCGCTGGCGCTGACCCGCAACCACAACGGCTTTTTTGGGCAGCTGGCGCCCCACGTCTACGGCGCGCTGTTCTGCAACGGCCTGGGCATCACGCGCGGCACCGTCACCGGCAGCCTGCTGGCCGACATGATCGCCGGCAAACGCCATGAATTGATGGATTTTTTGCTGGCTACTTCCGGCCCCAGCCGCTTGCCGCCCGAGCCATTTTTGTCGCTCGGCGTCAACGCCACCCTGTGGTGGGGCCAGCGCAAGGCAGGGCTGGAGAGCTGAGGCCGCCGCGCCTCTCGCGGTGAAAGCGTGGCGCCAATGATTTTTTAAACCGGATTCAAAAAATATCCGGCATGGATAACGCTATCCATGGATTGATGTATTACTAAAAAAGGAGACGATATATCATGCAAAAGGAGAATATGTCCATCGAGGATGTGCCCTTGAATGGATTCCACCAGTTAATGACCTTGCGTTGTGGCGGTGGCTGGATTTTGGATGGCTATATTCTGAGTATTATCGGCGTGGCCATTGTGCAGTTTTCTGATTATCTGCACCTCGATTCCTTCTGGCAGGGCATGGTGGCGGCATCGGCGATGCTGGGCACCTTCTTCAGTGGCTTTCTGGGCGGCTGGCTGACCGACAAGATCGGCCGCCAGCGCCTGTTCTTTGTCGGGCCGCTGCTCTTCATCATCGGCTCGCTGGGCTCGTTCTGGGTCGAGTCGGGCACGGCGCTGTTCATCCTGCGCTTTTTGGTGGGCATGGGCGTGGGGCTGGAGTACCCGGTAGCCGGCTCGCTCTTGGCCGAATTTCTGCCACAAAAGAACCGGGGCCCGCGCCTGGCGGGCCTGACCATCCTCTGGTTTGTCGGCGCTGCGCTGTCCTATATCGTGGGCAACTTCATCCTGGCGCACAGCGGGCCTGACGGCTGGCGCTGGGTGCTGGCCAGCTCGGCCGTGCTGGGTGCTTTGCTGATGCTGGTGCGCCTGGGCACACCCGAATCGCCCCGTTGGCTGATGAACAAGGGCCGCTTTGACGAGGCCGACCAGGTCATCAAAAAGGTCTACGGCCCCAGCTTCTCGCTGGCCAATATGCCGGCCCAGGTCTCGGCGCAAAAGGTGTCGCTGGGCAGCTTGCTGCACTCGGGCTATGGCAAGCGCATGCTGTTTGTCATCGTGTTCTGGACCGCAGCCGTGGTGCCGATGTTTGCGGTCTATTCCTTTGCGCCGGTGGTGCTGCAGGCGCTCAACCTCAAGGGCGACTGGGCCTCGTATGGCTCGGTGCTAATCACCTTGCTGTTTGTCGTGGGCTGCGTGATTGCCACGCGCCTCATCGACAGCATGGGCCGCCGCCCGCTGATCATCCACAGCTTTCTCTGGTCCAGCCTGGCGCTGCTGGGGCTGGGCGCGTTCTCGAGCGGCTCCGAGGTGGTGGTGCTGCTGCTCTTTGGCGCCTATGCCCTGTTTATCGGCGGCGCCCAGGTGCTCGAGCTGGTCTACCCCAATGAGCTGTTCCCCACCGAGATCCGCGCCTTTGCCGTGGGTGTCGGCTCGTCGATGACACGCGTGGGCTCTGCGATTGGCACCTGGCTGGTGCCCGCCTCGCTGGCCAGCTTTGGCATCGGCCACACCATGTATGCGGCCGCCGCCGTGTCCGTGGTCGGCCTGGTGGCATCGGTGCTGCTGGCGCCCGAGACCCGTGCGATGAGCCTTGAAGAGGCGGCATCGCTCCAACGCTGATCCTTCGCGCTGCGGTTGGCACTGCGGCGCTTATTCCCTCCACCCATTCTTTACCCAACAGAGACGACCATGAACTTTGAAGGCATCTACACCCCCGCGATCACGCCCCTGCGCGCCGATGGCGCCATCGACAACGCTGCATTCAGCCAGGTGCTGGAGCACCTGATCGACGCCGGCGTGCACGGCATCATCATTGCCGGCTCCACCGGCGAGTACTACGCCCACAGCACGCAGGAACGCCTGGACCTGGCCCGCTATGCCAAAGAGGTGATCGGCAGCCGTACCCAGCTCATCATCGGCACCGGCGCGGTGCGCACCGAGGAATCGGTCGAATACGCCAAGCTGGCCAAGGCGATCAAGGCCGATGCCATCCTGGTGGGCACGCCCCCGTATGCGCTGCCCACCGAGGCCGAGAACGCCGCCCATGCGCTGGCCATCGATGCCGCCGCTGGCCTGCCGGTCATGCTCTACAACTACCCCGGCCGCATGGGCATGTCGATGGGCCGTGAGTTTTTCCGGATCGTGACGCAGGCCTCGAAGAACTTTGTCGCGATCAAGGAAAGCTCGGGCCAGACCGGCCAGCTGCACATGCTGGCCTGCGAATTTCCGCAGATCGGCCTGTCCTGCGGCTGGGACGACCAGGCGCTGGAGTTCTTTGCCTGGGGCGCGCGCAGCTGGGTCTGCGCGGGCTCCAACTTCATTCCGCGCGAGCACATTGCGTTGTACCAGGCCTGCGTCGTCGACAAGGATTTTGACAAGGGCCGCCGCATCATGGCCGCGCTGATGCCGTTGATGGATTTCCTCGAAGGCGGCAAGTTTGTGCAGGCCATCAAGCATGGCTGCGAGCTGATCGGCCTGCAGGCCGGTGGCGTGCGCGCACCGCTGCAAGGCTTGAACGACGATGAAAAGCAGGGCCTGCAAGCGGTGCTCAGCAAGCTCCAGCGCGATGTCGCTGCCATCACCGGAGGCCAGCAATAATGGCCGCCCCTTTGCTGACCGCCGCCCAGTACGCCGAGCTGGCCCACCGCATCACGCTGCCCACGCAGGCCTTTGTGGATGGCGCGTTTCGCCCCGCCTTGTCCGGCCAGACCTTTGAGACCACCAACCCGGCCACCGGCCAGCTGCTGGCCCAGATTGCGGCCTGCAATGCCGGCGATGTGGACCTGGCGGTGGCTGCGGCCAAGGCGGCGTACGAGGATGGCCGCTGGAGCCGCCTGTCGCCCAATGCGCGCAAGCACATCCTGCTGCGCTTTGCCGACCTGCTGGAGCAGCATGCCCATGAGTTGGCCGTGATGGAAACGCTGGACAGCGGCAAGCCCATCCGCGAATGCCAGAACACCGATGTGCCCGAGGCCATCCACACCATCCGCTGGCATGCCGAGCTGATCGACAAGATCTACGACCACACGGCGCCGGTGGGTGGCAATGCGCTGGCCTTGGTGGTGCGTGAGCCGATTGGCGTGGTCGGCCTGGTGCTGCCCTGGAACTTTCCGCTGCTGATGCTGGCCTGGAAGATCGGCCCCTCGCTGGCAGCGGGCTGCTCCATCGTCGTCAAGCCTGCCAAGGAAACCACGTTGACGGCCCTGCGCGTGGCTGAGCTGGCCCACCAGGCAGGGGTGCCAGCGGGCGTGTTCAATGTGCTGCCCGGGGGCGGGCGCGATGTGGGCGCGCCGCTGGGCCGCCACCGCGATGTCACCATGGTGAGCTTTACCGGATCGACCGACACCGGCCGCTTGTTCCTGCAGTACGCGGCCGAGTCCAACCTCAAGCGGGTGGTGCTGGAGTGCGGCGGCAAGAACCCGGCCGTGGTGCTGCGCGATGTGCAGGACCTGGCCGCTGCCGCCCAGCACATTGTGGCCGGTGCCTTCTGGAACATGGGCGAGAACTGCTCGGCCTCGTCGCGCCTGATCGTGCACGAAGACATCAAGGCCGACCTGCTGGCCCATATCGGCGAGCAGATGCGCGCCTGGAAGATGGGCGACCCGCTGGACCCGGACAACCGCCTGGGCGCGATGGTGAGCAAGGCGCATTTCGACAAGGTGAGTTCTTACTTTGCGCAGGCCCAGGCCGAAAAGCTGGCCGTGGCTTTTGGCGGCCAGACGGAGCAGGGCGTCTATGTGCAGCCCACCGTGGTCGATGGCGTGGGCACGGACAGCCGCCTGTTCCAGGAAGAGATCTTTGGTCCCATCCTGGCGGTGACGAGCTTTCGCACCGTGGACGGGGCGATTGCGCTGGCCAATGATTCGGTCTATGGCTTGGCTGCCTCGGTCTACACCGATGACCTGCGCCAGGCCATCAAAGTCTCGCGTGCTATCCATGCCGGTGTGGTCACCGTCAACTGCTTTGGCGAGGGCGATGTCACCACGCCGTTTGGCGGCTACAAGGAATCGGGCTTTGGCGGCCGCGACAAATCCCAGTGGGCGCATGACCAGTACACCGAGATGAAAACCATCTGGATCGACACGCAGGACTGATGTGGCAGCGACAATAGGCGCAGCGCCCGGCCAAGCATGGCTGGGCGCTGTGCCTGCAACCTTTGAACAACCATGCAAAACAAGAACAAGGCCACCCTGATCGGCCTCGTGGCCGTGCTTTTATGGAGCGCCATCGTCGGCCTGATCCGCAGCGTGAGTACGCATTTTGGTGCCACCGGCGGCGCGGCGCTGATGTACAGCTTGGCGTCGGTCTTTTTGCTGCTAACGGTGGGCGGTGCGCGCCCCCGCCAGCTGCGCAGCTTTCCCCGCCAGTACCTGGTCTGGGGCAGCCTGCTGTTTGTGGTCTATGAGCTGTGCCTGTCGCTGTCCATTGGCTACGCCAACACTGCGCAGCAGGCCATTGAGGTGGGCATGGTCAACTACCTCTGGCCCACCTTCACCATCGTCGCGGCCATTTTGTTCAACCGCCAGCACAGCAATTTTCTGATCGTGCCGGGTTTTGTGCTGTCCATCGTTGGCATCTGTTGGGTGCTGGGCGGCGAGCAGGGCTTTGACATGGCAGGCATGCTGCACAACGTGCGCGACAACCCGCTGAGCTACGGCCTGGCCTTTGCCGGCGCGCTGATCTGGGCGGCCTATTGCACGGTCACGGCGCGTATTGCCCATGGCAAGAATGGCGTGACCCTGTTCTTTATCCTGGTGTCGATCACCCTCTGGGCCAAGTACCTGCTGGGTGGCGGTGGCGCGATGCATTTCAGCGGCGAGGCGATTGTCTACCTGGTGCTGGCCGCTGCCGCGATGGGTTTTGGCTACGGCGCCTGGAACTTCGGCATACTGCACGGCCATGTGACCGTGCTGGCCGGCGCATCCTACTTTATCCCCGTGCTGTCGGCTGCGCTGTCCACCGTACTGCTGCGAGCGCCGCTGTCGCTGGCGTTTTGGCAAGGGGCTGCGATGGTCTGCGGTGGCGCCATTTTGTGCTGGCTCGCGACCCGGGCAGGGGGCCCGGCCAAGACTGCGGCGGCTTGAACCAAAAGGCCCCCAGCTGACAACAGCCTGCCCTTTGGCGGGCTGTTGCGCTGGTGACTATGCCCAAGGGGCGCCTTAGGCCGGTAGAAGAAGGCCGATGCTCAATGCGAGCCGTTCATGCAAGCTTGAACCGGATGGAGGGGGAAAGCATGAACTCGGCAAGAAACTGGGCACGAGCCTCTAACACAACCCTTGATACGTCGTTACCAATCCTTGTCGTACCCCTGTACTGCCTGCGGGTTGGCGCCTAGTCTCAATCGCAAACCTAAGGTTTGCTGGGCCGTGTTGGCGGCTCTAAGTCGCCAACTGCTTGGCGTTTTGAAGTGCGGCCAGGCGGCGGTACTTCTCGAAGGTCTTGCTGATATCTGTGGACACCGCTGGAACATAGCGGTTTTGCTTTTCACCACGCTGCGCGACTAAGGGTCGGGTTGGCATGGTCAGCATCGGAAAAGATGGCTGGTGTTGCATGACGAACTCCTTTCTTCGATGGCTCCATGATCGCGGCTAAGGGCTGGTGCGCGGTGTAGGCGTTGTCCGAGGAATGTCAACAGGTTTCAGCTGACCGGCTGTAGTGCTTTTGGCCGTGGCTTGCTGCCACAGGCATCGAGCCGGGCGGCGGGCGGGCTTAGCGCAGCCCCGGCTGGGTTGCTAGCCGAATGGCGCCAGCAAAGCCATGCTCCACGCGGGAAAAAGGCCGTCCGCTGGTGAGCACCCGTGGCAGGGCGCTCCAGGCGATCTGCGCGCCTAGCGCGGCCAGGCGGTCCACCAGCGCTTGGTCTTCGCCGCACTCCATCGCATCAAAGCCGCCCGCCTGCTGGTAGCAATGGGCCGACAGGCCCAGGTTGGCACCATGCACATGGCGGTGGCCGTCGCGGTCCTGGTAGCCCGATTCAAAGCGCAGGCGCGCAGCTTGCGCATCGGCGCCATGGGCCGCCCAGCTGTCCACCCCGACGGTGCCGCAGACCACATCGGCCCCCAGCGACAGCTGCACTGCCAGCCAATCGGGGGCCACACGGGTATCTGCATCGGTAAAGGCCAGCCAGCGCGCCTGGTGCTGCAGCAGATGGCGGACCCCGGCAGCCCGCGCCCGGCCGACATTGCGGGCATGGACCTGCAGGGTGACAAAAGGCCATTGCCGGGCGATGGCGGCGCTGCCATCGCTGCAGCTGTCGAGCACGACAACCACCTTGACTTCTTCGGCGCCCAGGTCGGGGTGGAGGCTGGCCGTGGCGACGCTTTCCAGGCAGGCGCCTATCAAGTCTTCTTCGTTGTGGGCGGGGATGCAGATGCCGATCATGGGTTCAGAGCCTTTCCCAGACTTCCAGCAGGAAATCGGTCTCTCGGTGCTCGACCACGGTCTTGAGTGCGGCGCTGGCCCCGATTTGCGCATGGATGGTGTCGGCGTTTTGCAGCAGGTCGGGCGCCTGGTGGCGCCAGTGGCACATCAGCCAGTGCCCGCCCGCTGCCAGCGAGGTCAGGCAGCGCTCGCTGAACAGCGCCAGATCGGCATCATCCAGGTAGTAGGCGAGCTCGGAGACCACCAGCAGATCAAAGCCGCCGGGCGGCACCTGCGGCCACTCCTGCGGCAGCTGCAGCTTTTGCAGGTGCAGCTGGCGCCGGTCCTCGCGCTGGATGCGGGCATTGCACAGCAGCACGGCCGATTCGGCAAAGTCCGCGGCCACAAGCTGGTCGCAGCGCTCCAGCAGCGCCATCGTGGTTTCGCCATTGCCGCAGCCGGGTTCAAAGCCGTGGCGGTAGTGCTCGCGCGGCAGCGATGCTAGCAGCAGCTCGCGCTTGCGCCGCTCGTACCAGGTGGTTTTGACGGCCCAGGGGTCGGAGGAGCTTTGGTAGAGCTGTTCAAAGTGTTGGCGTTGGTTCATCGCAGTATCACCTCGAAGTTACGCAAGAGGCGCGCCGTGGCCCAGCGCGGCAGGATGGCGGGCCTGCCGGTGGACGGGTCGGGCAGCAACTGGCTGCGAAAGCAGGACAGCGCCAGGCATTTGCGGTCCAGCTGTTCGGCGCTCAGCGGCATGCGCACGGCTTGCTGCCAAGGCACGCGCTGGTCGCCGGGACTAGCCCAATGCCAGGTCCAGATCGGTACCTCAAACAGGCGGCTGCCGACATCGGCGGTGGCGGCGGCGCAGGCCTCACCGGTGGCCTCGTGGTCCGGGTGGCCGTCGTAGCGCCAGGGGCAGAAGACCGCATCGGTCGGGCGCAGCAATTGCTGCAAGCGCGATTCGAGCTGGGGCTGGTGGTCCTGCACCTGCCCGTCGGGGATGCGCAGGTGGATGATCTGGCTGCCCGGGCAGAGCAGGGCCAGCGCCTGGGCGCTTTCACGCTCGCGGGCCTGGGCCAGTTGGTCCGGCGTCCACAGGCGCGAGCCCGGGTGGCTGGCCTCGCCCGAGGTGACCGCGATCACCGTGCAGGGCAGCGCGTTGGCCTCGCAGTGCTGCATGATGGCGGCCGTGGCCAGGATTTCGTCATCAGGATGGGGCGAGACAATCACCACCCGCGCGCAGCCTTGCAGCAGCTCCTCGGCCGGCGTGGTGCCCAATGCTGCCTGGGCCAGCCAGGGCTGCCATTGCAGTTCGGGCGTGCCTTCTCCTTCGATGTGGCGGGGCATCAGAGCTTCCATGGTGCGTTGTTCTCCTGTTGTGCGATCGCTTGGCCGAGCGCGGCGAGATCACGCTCGGCATGGCTTTGGCGGATAAAAATCGGCAGGTCGGCCAGCAGCAAGGCGAGCGACCGGTCTTTGCAAAAAGGGCCCGGGCCCAGCGCGCGCGGCACATGCTGCAGCACTTGCTGGGCAGCGGCCTCGGCGGCCAGGCGGGTGCGGTTCACCTCCCGGGTCCAGGGCTGCCCAGGCTGGGCATCGATATGGGCTGCGGTGGCGCGCAGCAGTGCAGCCGTGGCCGAGAGCGCCACATCCACCGCGCCCAGGTGGGCCAAGGCATGGGGCTCGGCGTGGTTGCGGCAGGCGCGCAGCAGCTGGCCTGCAATGCGGGCGCTGGCGCCATACCAGCATGCGGCAATGCCGGCGCCCCCATGCTGAAAGCCCGGGCGGCTCAGATAGGCGCCCGGGCTGCCCACCAAGGTGGCGCGGGCGCCGGTCAGCTGTACATCGACGCTGCCGCTGTCGGCCATGCCCACGGCCTGCCAGCCCTCGCTGCTGACCTGCACCGCAGGCTGCAGCAGGTTGACGGCGACCAGGCAGCGCTCGGTATCGGACAGCCAGGCGGTTACCAGCGCATGGTCCACACTGTGCGCGCCCGAGCACCAGGCCTTGGTGCCGTTCAGCAGCACCTCGCTGCCGGGGGCCAGGTGAGCGCTGGCGCTGATGGGCGTGGCCTGCACCCGGTTGCCCGGCGGCTCTGCACCCCAGACGGCCCAGGTCCGCGCCGCTGCGGGCGCCTGGGCTCCCAGTTCGGCCAGAATGGCCAGGGCGTCGGTGTGGCCCTCAAACAGCTTGACCAGACTCAGGTTGCTGGCGGCCACCGCGGCCAGTGCCCGCCAGCGCGCCAGGGTCTGGCCCTGGCCGGGCAGGGGCAACTGGTCCAGGCCCTGTGCGACCAGGTCGCGCAGTGTCTGTCCGGGCTCCTGCGGCTCGGAGCCGGTCAGAAAGTCTTCAAGTGCGGTAGAGGCATGCATCCTTCAACCGCCCCTGCGCAGTGCGGCCGTGGTGCTGGGCTGCGCAGGGCCTCCGCCTGGCACTACCCGCAGATAGGGAAAGCTGCCATCCCGCGTGGGGCGGGTCATCGGCAGGTCGGGTTCTGCATCGAGCACAGCGCTCCTGGCTGCAACGGCAATGCGCGGCTTGCGCGCAAGCGCAGGCTGGCACTGGTGGAGCGCATGCAAAAAGCGCTGGCACCACCAGTGCACATCTTCGGCCTCGATGCGGGCCAGCAGCTGCTGGTGCCGTTCGATGCGTTCGGCCAGCGGCATCTGCAGCGCCTGGTCGATGCTGTTGGCGGTGCTGTGCGCGTCATAGGGGTTGACCAGCAGGGCTTCTTGCAGCTGCTCGGCCGCGCCGGCAAAGCGCGACAGCACCAGCACCCCGGGGTCGGCCGGGTCCTGGGCGGCGATAAATTCCTTGGCAACCAGGTTCATGCCATCGCGCAAGGGCGTGACCAGGCCCACGGCGGCCGAGCGGCACAGGCCCGCCAGCTGGGCACGCGTGAGCACCTGGTGCATATAGCGCACGGGCATCCAGTCGAGCTCGCCAAAATCACCATTGATGGCGCCGCAGAGCGACTCAAACTCACTGCGGATATCGGCATAGGCCTGCAGGTGCTCGCGGGTGGGCGAACCAATCTGCACCAGGCTGGCGCTGCGCCGGTGGGCCGGGTGGCGCTCGAGCAGATCGCGGAAGGCGTGGATGCGCTCGGGCAGGCCCTTGGAGTAGTCGAGCCGGTCAATGCCCACCACCAGGCGGCGCTGGCAGTATTCCTGCGCCAGTGTGGCTTGCACCTGCTGCGCCGGGGGTGTGGTGGTCAGCGCTGCAAAGGCGCGCGCATCGATGCCCACTGGAAACACCTCGCAGCGCGTTTGCTGGCCATGGGCACGGTAGTGGTGGCGGTGGCTGATGCGGCCATCGCTTTGGGCCAGCACATAGCTCTCAAAATGCTGCAGGTCCTGCCGGCTTTGCAGGCCCACCAGGTCAAAGTCCATCAAGGCCTGCATCAACGCCTTGTGCTGGGGCACGGCCCCGAGGGCCACCAGCGGCGGAAAGGGGATATGCAGAAAAAACCCGATGCGCTGCTGGCAGCCCAGCGCGCGCAATTCAGAGGCCAGCGCCATCAGGTGGTAGTCATGCACCCAGATCACGTCATCGGGCTGCAGCAGCGGCAGCAGCAGCTGCGCAAACTGGCGGTTGACGCGTCGGTAGCCTTCGTAGAAGCGCGGGTCGAATGCGGCCAGGTCCAGGCGGTTGTGGAACACGGGCCAGAGCGTGCTGTTGCAAAAGCCGCTGTAGTAGCTGTCATGGTCGCAGCGCTCCAGCGCGGTCGTCGCGACGGTCACTGCCTTCCATGGACGGATGCAGAGTGGGGGCGGGGATTGCTCGCTGACCGTGCCGCCCCAGCCAAACCACAGGCCGCCCTGGCGCTGCAACGCCTCCTCCAGCGCAGTGGCCAGGCCGCCTGGCGCGGCATCCTGCGGGTCGGCGACGCGGTTGGAGACAACGACCAGGCGGCTCATGGCTGCACCTCCGCCGGCCGGCCCAGCGCGCTCAGCATACGGTGCTGCGTGCAGGCGGCTTGAAGCCAGTGGTAGACGGCCTCCACGTCATCGAGGCGGTGGCTGGCGCAGCTCACACCCGCGCCCACCTTGATGGCGACGCCGCGCTCTGCCAGCACCGCGGTAAAGCCGCTTTCATCGCTGATGTCATCACCGACGAAAAACGGCGTGCGGCCGACAAAAGGCGGCTCCTGCATAAAGGCATCCATGGCGCGGCCCTTGCTTGCGCCCACCGGCAGCATCTCCAGCACCTGCTTGCCGCGCAGCAGCGTCCACTGCGGCCTGTGGGCCAGCATTGCTTGCAGGCTGCGCAGGCACAGGCCCTCCAGCGATGGATCGCGGCGGTAGTGCAGGGCCACGCCGCTTTGCTTGGGCTCGACATACAGGGCAGGGTGCGCCTTAGCCAATTGCTCGCAGGCGTCGATCACGGCGGAGATATCACCCGGCGCATCGTTGCACTGCTGGCCTCTGGCATTGCGGCGCTGCGCGCCATGGGCGCCGGCGCAGGCCAGTTGCAAGGGCTGCAGGTAGGCGTCAAGGACCGCAATCTCCCGTCCGGAGATGATGGCCACCGCGCCACCCAGCCGGCCCTGCAGATCGCGCAGCAAGGGCACCAGCCCGGTAGGCACAGCGATGCTGTCGGGCGTTGGCGCCATGGGCACCAGGCTGCCATCAAAGTCGAGGAAAAGCGCCGCATCGCCAGGCAGCGGCGGCGGCAACGGCGAGAGGCTGGTCATCAGGGATCCAGCGGCTCGGGGCTGATGACGCGCTCGGATTCGGGATCCTGCGGAATATCGGGCTCGGTGCTGGGCGAGAACGGCGGGTGGGGAGGGTCCTCGCCGGGCTCGGGTGCCAGCGGCTCCTGCTCGGGATAGGGCTCGCCCACGGGATCCATGCTTTCGTCTTCGGGGTAGTTGGGTTGGGTTGCGGGCCGGGTGTCGGTAGGGGTGTCTGGCTTGGTGCTGCTCATGTCATGCTCCTCGGTCGTATGCCTACTAGGTTCGCTGCTGCTGCGCCCCAGGTCTGTAGGATTTGTGCGCCCGCGCATGGAGTCATCCAAGCGAGTTGGCCGGTTACGCTGGTGCAAGACCGGTCTTACTGAAGCCAATCTTCACGCGCTGACGGCGCAGCTGCAAAAAATCCAGACCAGAACTTGCCCTTGGGTGAACCCCCAGCGCATTGACGAGGAGGCCATCTGGGGCCGTTGAGAGCGGGCCGCAGAAATCGCCTTTGCCGGCTGGGGATGCGCATCTGCAAGACCGGCCCAGGTCGCTGCTGCGGGCGCGGGCAGTGGGGACGGGGCGCATTTCTTTCAAAAGCATCTGCAGTCGCGCGCGATGGCGGGCAGCGTGCAGCCGGCCCCCGCTGCCTTTGGCCATTGGCAGCGCCGAGGGCCTGGCCCAGGCGGCGCAGTTCAATGCGGCGATGAAGCTGCTGGATGATTCGGGCAATGCATCCGCCGACTGACGGGTGTCGGGCGAAATGCCTCTATATAAACCCAGTGCATATAAGCTAGGTTAGTCTTACGCAAAGCAAATAACAGACCTCAGCTCCACCTCGGTGTGGCTGTAGGACGTTTTCTGCTTATTTCGTAATTTTGAGATCGCTGGCTGGCGTTTTGGAGTAGTTTTGTTACAGTTTAACCACCAAAGCATTGGAGGCTAGGAATGTCTACGCAGACCGGAAATGACAAGGAGAAAGACGCCTATTTGGATGCCTTGAAAGCCCAGGGCGCCGAGTTGCTGGCCGACCACCCGGCAGAAGGCACCATTGAGCACGCGCGCCTGTCGCTGATCGATGCCAAGATCGAGCAGCTGACGCGGCCCATCACCGCAGACAGCTGGAAAACGCCCGAATACTGAATACGCCCGGGTGTGTACCAGACGTTGGTTCTTGTAAAAGAACTTTGCAAAATGCCTGGATGGCGCTATCGTGGTGGAACCTGGATCGTCAGCCAAACTTACGGATTTGGGTACCAGGTGGAAAGGAGGTCTTATGCGAGAAGCGGAAGACCTGCTTGTGGTGACGCAAGCGCAATACGAGCGTCTGGAACTGGAAGTGATTGGTTTACGGGATCTGGAGCCCTTTATGGGCTCCCCGCAATATGATCGCCTGCAGGATGTGGAATTGGCACTGAAACATTACCAAACGCAATTTCGCCCCTAAGCGATACGACACAAAACCCGCAATGGCGGGTTTTTTCTTGGGCAGCCTTTAGGCGGCAGCCGGGCGCGTGCCGGGCGGGCCAGGCGCCCTGCCGCCATTGCGTTTACTGCTGCTGGGACTGCGCTTGCTGCTGCTGGTTCTGGTCCCGGCCTTGCTGCTGCTGCTGGGCAGGGCGCTGCTGGTTTTGTTGGTCCTGCTGCTTTTGGGCAGGTTGTTGGCCATTGGGACTTTGGTTGGGTTGCTGCTGGTTGCTCATCTCTGTCTCCGGTTGAAGGGGGGATGCAGCGCGGTATTGGCTGCCCTTTCAGGTTAAGGGCATGGCATTGCGGAATCTGTAGTCGCTGTGCTTGCCTAGGCGTAGTAAGCCGGGGAGGCATGTCGTCACCATCAACCTCACACAGCCGCCAGAGCTATCCACGCTGCGGCTGCACCAGCAGGCCCCGCAGCAGCAAATCCAGACCTGCGGCGGCTTGCTCCAGGCGCGCAGCGCCATCGACCCCTTCCGCACCGTCGGCCCCATCGGCAATCCAGAACGCCGCCTCGGCCAGGCTGCCATAGATCAGCGCTGCGAGAGCCCGTGCATCGGCTGGGAGCCTGGGCAGGGGAGGGATGCATGGGACTTGCCGGCGATGCTCTGGCCCGCGGCCGGTGTGGCGGCTGCCGCCTTGCTGGTGGTGGGTAGCGCGCGGGAGGGCGGGTCCGCGCGCTGCTGAGGCCGGTGCTTTGCTGCCTGCGGCTAGCCGGCCGCACCTGGGTGGTCGCACCTGTTCGGCCACACCTCGCCGGCCGCACCTAGTCGGCCGCACCTCGCCGGCCGCACCATACTCGCTCAGCAAATATGCTAAGTAGATTTAATTCGTTTTCGCCGAGTGGGCCCTTGCGCACAATCGCAGCTCTCCCCCATGCCCCTTTGTGTCTGGGGCTGTGTCCGAGAGATGATGGTTTTATGCAAGCACTGAGTCCCCTGTCCGTCAAAGCCCTGTTGGGGGATGGCCAAGAGTTCGCGTTTTTGGATGTGCGCGAAGCCGGCGAGTTTGGGGAGGGTCACCCATTTTTGGCCATCCCGCTGGCCTATAGCCGCCTGGAGGCCGATATCTCCCGCCTGGTGCCCAGGCTGTCTACACGCATCGTTTTGATCGATGGCGGCAACGGTGTTGCCAGCCGGGCCGCTCGGGCGCTGGCAGCGCTGGGCTATAGCGATCTGTCCATCAGCGAGGGCGGGGTGACCGCCTGGGAGGCGGCGGGTCTGATGCTGTTCAAGGGCGTGAACCTGCCATCCAAAACCTTTGGCGAGCTGGCCGAGGCCGCGCTGGGCACCCCGCATATCAGCGCGCAGCAATTGCAGCAGCTGCAAGCGTCTGGCGGCAAGCTGGTGGTGCTCGATGGCCGGCCGCTGGCCGAGTTCAACAAAATGAGCATTCCCGGCGCCATCAGCTGCCCCAATGGCGAACTGGCCCTGCGCCATGCCGATCTGATCCCCGATGCGCAGACGACGGTGGTCGTCAACTGCGCCGGCCGCACCCGCTCCATTGTGGGCGCGCAGACCCTGCGCGACCTGGGCCTGCCCAATCCCATCTATGCACTGGAGAACGGCACCCAGGGCTGGTATTTGAACGACCTGCCGCTCGAGCATGGCCAAAGCCGCAGCTACCCCGAACACCGCCGCGCACCGGCGCCCGAGGTGGCGGCCCGCCTGGCCCAACTGAGCGCTGAGCAGGGTGCCACGCGCATCGATGCGGCAGGCCTTGCCGCCTGGCTGGCCGACCCCGAGCGCACCACCTACCTGCTGGATGTGCGCTCGCCCGAAGAAGTTGCCGCCAGCCCCATTGCGGGTGCCGCCCATGCGCCCGGTGGGCAGCTGGTGCAGGCCACCGACCAGTACCTGGCCACGCGCCATGCGCGCATTGTGCTGGTGGATACCGATGGCCTGCGCGCGCCGATGACGGCGGTCTGGCTGCGGCGCCTGGGGCATGCGGCCTACCTGGCCAGGCCCGATGCCTTGCCGGCCACTCCCGCAGCGCCACCAGCCGAAGCGGCTTTGCCGCGCATCAGCAGTGCGGCGCTGGCTGCGGACCTTGGCGCCTATGACCTCGTCGATCTGCGTGACAGCGCCAGCTACCGCGCTGGCCATATCGCCGGTGCGCGCTGGTCCATCCGGCCGTTGCTGCAGCGCGGCGATGGAACCCGGGCAACCGTGTTCATCACGCCCGAGCCTGCGCTGGCAGCAGCCGCTGCGCGCGATGTGGGCGGCGTATGGCATCTGCTGAGCGACGGGCCCGAGCAGTGGCAGCGCGCGGGCTTGCCAGTGCTGGCCAGCCCCGATGTGCCTGATGACGCCGAGCGCATCGACTACCTGTTTTTTGTGCATGACCGCCACAGCGGTAACAAGGCGGCAGCGCGTGCCTACCTGGAATGGGAAACCGGCCTGCTGGCCCAGATAGATGCGCAGGAACGCGCGCTGTTCTGTTTGGGCTGATCCGCGCTGTCTGTTGTTGGTATCCGCCAAGGCCCGCTGAGCGGCCTGAGGCCCACCTGTCCCCTTTTTCTCTTTGAATTGAATCCCCATGTCCACCAGCCGCCGTATCTTTCTGAAAAACGCCGCCGCCACGGCCAGCCTGGCCGCGCTGCCCTTTGCGCTGCCGCGGGCCGCCTTTGCGGCGGGATCGACCACGCTGACGATTGCGCAGAGCAACGACATCTTGTCCTTGGACCCGGCCAACCACGAGAACAACAGCACCCAGTCGGCGCTGGTCAATCTCTATGAGTACCTGGTCAACAAGGAATTTCCGAACGGCAAGATGGCCTTCACGCCGGGCCTGGCCCAGTCCTGGAAGCAGGAAGACCCGCGCACCTGGGTGTTTGAGCTGCGCCCTGATGTGCAGTGGCACGACGGCAAGCCCTTTACTGCCGAAGATGTGAAGTTCACCGTCGAGCGCATGAAAGGCAACCCCAAGCTGCTGAGCGCGGTGGAGAAGTTTCGCTCGGTGGAAAAGGTCGAGGTGCTGGGCCCGCACCGGGTGCGCCTGGTTACCAGCAAGCCCGATCCGCTCTTTCTGCACAACTTTGTCGGCAATGGCGGCTCGATCCTGCCCCAGCATGCGTTCAAGGCGGCGGGCAGCGAAGAGGCCTTCTTTGCCAAACCCATCGGCACGGGCCCCTACAAGTTTGTCGAGTGGAAAAAGGCCGACCGCCTGGTGCTCGCGCGCAACCCCCAGTGGTGGGGTGGGGCGCCGCACTGGGAGCGGGTGGTGATCCGCGCGATTCCTGAAACCGCCACGCGCGTGGCCGAGGCCTTGTCCGGCGGCGTGGACCTGGCGGTGAACATTCCGCCCGAGGACATCGGCCGCCTCAAGTCCAATGCCGACACCGGCATCGTCGCCTTCAATATTGCGCGCAACTTTGGTTTGCACCTGCGCACCGAGCCGGGTGTGGTCACCCACGACGCGCGGGTGCGCGAGGCGATTGACCTGGCCATCAACCGCCAGGAGCTGGCTGAGGTGGTGGCCGATGGCTATGCCACCGCCACGCGCGGCCTGTTCCCGCCCGAGATCCCCAACGCCAATACCCGCCTGACGGCAGCCAACTCCTTCAACCCCGACAAGGCCCGCCAGCTGATCCAGGCGGCAGGCGCCAAGGGGGCCAAGATCCGTTTTGGCTCACCCAGCGGCCGCTATATCAAGGACCGCGAGGTCTCCGAGGCCATCGTCGGCTACCTGCAGGATGTCGGCCTCAATGCCCAGCTTGAAGTGCAGGAATGGAGCATCTACAACGCCCGCGTGGGCAGTGATTCGCACGGCGAGATCTATTTCTGGGGCATGGGCTCCTACACCGATGCCTCCTTCATCCTGAACATGGGCTCGCTCAAGCGCTTCAACCCGCACTGGAAGAACGCCGAGTTCGAGCGCCTGGCAACCGAGCTGCCCGCGACCACCGGCGAGAAGGAGCGCCAGGCCATCATCTGGCGCGCGCAGGAGATCATCACCCAGGACCGCGCCCGCATCGGTGTGCTCTATCCCAAGGCGATCTACAGCGTCAACAAGCGGGTGCAGTTTGCCGGCCGCTTTGACGAGATGATCCCGGCTGAACAAGTGCGGCGCGCATGATGCTCTCGGCCTTGTGGCGGCTGCTGCTCCAGGCGGTGCCGGTGCTGTTCACGGTCACCCTGATCGTGTTTGCACTGGTGTTTCTGGCCGGCGACCCGACGGTGATGATGATCCCGGACCAGGCCTCGGAGGCCGACCGCCTGGCCATGGTGGCCGCCTGGGGGCTGGACCAGCCGGTGCACCTGCAGTACCTCAACTACATGCGCAACCTGCTGCACGGCGATTTTGGCACCTCGTACCGCTATGGCAGCTCGGCGCTGCCCATTGTGCTCGAGCGCTTGCCCGCCACCTTGCTGCTGGCTGCCGCATCGATGCTGGTGGCCGTGCTGATCGCGGTGCCCGCTGGCGTGGCGGCAGCCTTGCGGCGCGGCAGCTGGGTGGACCATGCGGTCTCCGGCGTGGCCGTGCTGGGCAAGGCCATGCCCAATTTCTGGGTCGCCATCATGCTGATCCTGGTGTTTGGCGTCAGCCTGCGCTGGCTGCCGGTATCGGGCAGCGGCACCTGGGCGCACCTGGTGATGCCTGCGCTGACCCTGGGCACGGCCTTTGCCGGTGACCTGGCCAAGCTGGTGCGCGCCAGCATGCTCGAAACCTTGAGCCAGGACTATATGCGCACCGCCTATGCCAAGGGCATCCCTGACTGGTTGGTGATTGGCAAGCATGCGCTGCGCAATGCCGCGATCCCGACGGTGACGATGACCTCGCTGCACGTGGTGGCGCTGCTGGGCGGGGCGCTGGTGACCGAGACCATTTTTGCCTGGCCGGGCCTGGGCCAACTGATCGTGCAGGCGATCAACACCAAGGACATGGCGGTGATCCAGATCAGTGTGCTGGTGATCACCGCGATGACCTTGCTGGTGAACTTTGCCACCGATGTGGTCTACCGCCTGATTGACCCGAGGATGAAGCTATGAGCGGCGTGGTGGTGAATACCGGCGCGGCCCTGCAGGCCGATGCGCCTGTGGTGGCGGCCCAGCCTTCGGGCCTGCAGCGCTTTCTGCGCGGGCTGTGGCGCAGCCGCAGTGGCCGCTTGGGCGCCATTTTGCTGCTGCTGATCTTGCTGACCACCCTGGGCGCCGATCTGCTGCCGCTGGCCGACCCGGTCAAACGCAATCTGTCGCTGCGCTACCTGCCCCCCGTCTGGCTGGACAAGGGCCAGTGGGCCTACCCGCTGGGCACCGATGGCCAGGGCCGCGACATGCTGGCGCGCATCATCTACGGCGCGCGCAGCTCGGTCATCGTGGGCCTGGCGGCCGTGGCGCTCTCGGGGGCCATTGGTGTGGCGATCGGCGTGCTGGCCGGGCTGCGCGGCGGCTGGCTGGACCAGGTGCTGATGCGCGTGGTCGATGCCATCCTGGCGATTCCAGCCATGCTGTTCATGCTGGTGGTGGCCCTGGTGGCCGGCGCCGGCCTGGCGCCGCTGATTGTGGTGATTGCGCTCACCAACTGGGTGATCTATACCCGCATTGCGCGCGCCGAGGTGCTGCGCGTCAAGGAGCTGGAGTTTGTGGCTGCCGCGCGCGTGAGCCGCTTGCGCACCTCGCGCCTGCTGCTGCGCCACATCCTGCCCAATATCTTGCCGGCCCTCGTGGTGGTGGCCACCTTGAACATTGGCACCGTCATCCTGACGGAGTCGTCCTTGAGCTTTCTGGGCTTTGGCATCCAGCCACCCGATATCTCCTGGGGCCAGATGCTGGCCGACGGACGCCAGCAGCTGGCCACCAGCTGGTGGATCAGCACCTTCCCCGGCGTGGCGCTGACGGCCACGGTTTTTAGCATCATCTTGCTGGGCGATTGGCTCAGAGACTACCTGGACCCACGCCTGCCATGACTGCTGCCCCAACGCTTGCCCACGCCGCCAACCAGGCTGGCGCCATTCTTCGCCCTGCCGCGCTGCATACAGGCCTGGCAGACACCGTGCTGCGCTACCGCAATGCCGGCGTCACACTGCAGCCCCATGGTGGCGGCGAGCCGCTGCGCCTGGTGCGCGGGGTGGATATAGAGGTCAAACGCCGGCAGGTGGTGGCCTTGGTGGGCGAGAGCGGATCGGGTAAGACCTTGACGGCCTTGAGCGTGCTGGGCCTGCTGCCCAGCAATGCCCGCTTCAGTGCGGATGAGGCCATGCTCAATGGCCGCGATCTGCGCCAGCTGGACAAGGCGGGATGGCGCAGCCTGCGCGGCGCCGATGTGGGCATCGTGTTCCAGGAGCCGCTGTCGTCGCTGAACCCGGTGCTGACCATTGGCGACCAGATCGAAGAGGTGCTGTACTACAAGCGCCAGCTGACGCGCCGCCAGCGCCGGGCCGAGGCCATTGACCTGCTGGCCCGCATGGGCCTGCCCCGGCCGGCGCAGCTGCTGCAGGACTACCCCTTCCAGCTCTCGGGCGGCATGCGCCAGCGCGTGATGCTGGCCATTGCGATGGCCGGCGAGCCGGCCTTGCTGATTGCCGACGAGCCGACCACGGCGCTCGACAACACGGTGCAGGCCCAGGTGCTGGAGCTGATGGTGCGCACGGCCGAGCAATCGAATGTCGGCGTGCTGCTGATCACCCATGACCTGTCGGTCGTCGCCCAGGTGGCCGACCATGTGCATGTGATGCGCCACGGCGAGATCGTCGAATCCGCCCCGGTGCAGCAGCTGTTTGCCAGGCCGCAGGCCGCTTACACCCAGCAGTTGCTGGCGCTGGCGCCGCGCATTCCGGCCGTCGTGCGCCAGCCCTTGGCAGAGGCCGCCTTGCAGCAGCCGCAAGAAGCGCAAGATGCGCCGCCGATTCTGCAGCTGGATGCCGTGAGCAAGTACTACCAGCAGCCCCGTGCCTGGCATTTCAAACCCTTCAAGCATCTGGCCTTGGAGGGCGTGTCTTTCTCGCTGCAACGGGGCCGCACCCTGGGCCTGGTCGGAGAGTCGGGCAGCGGCAAATCATCTTTGGCGCGCATCATCGCCGGCCTGGCGCAGGCCGATAGCGGCAGCCTGCGTTTTGAGGGCGCCGATCTGGGCGACCCGGCGGTGCGCGCGGCTGCCAGCATCCAGATGGTGTTCCAGGACCCCTATGCATCGCTCAACCCACGCATGCGCATTGGCCAGCTGATCACCGAGCCGCTGGCCGAGCAGCCGGGCTGGACGGCAGCGCAGCTGCGCGCGCAAGCGGCGCAATTGCTGGCCATGGTGGGCCTGCCGGCCTCGGCCCTCGATCGCTTTGCCCATGAGCTCTCGGGCGGCCAGCGCCAGCGCGTCTGCATTGCGCGGGCGCTCAGCGTGCAGCCCCAGCTGCTGATCTGCGACGAGCCCGTCTCTGCGCTCGATGTCTCGGTGCAGGCCGAAATCCTGGCGCTGCTGCAGCGCCTCAAAAAGGACTTGCAGCTGAGCATGGTGTTTATCGCCCATGGGCTGGAGAGCGTCTATGCGATTTCGGACGACATCGTCGTGCTGGAAAAGGGCCGGGTGGTGGAAGCCGGCCCGCGCGACCAGATCTTTGGCGCGCCGCGCCATGCCTATACCCGCAGCCTGCTCGACGCAATGCTCGACATCGACCCGGCGCGCAGCCGCTTCAAGACCCGGCCGGCCGAGGCTGAGCCAGACAGCCCCGCGCTGGCACGCGTGGCCTGATGCCTCGCCTGCGCTGAACCTATTTTTGATATCCCCAGTGTGCCCCACACGATGAGCCAGCCTACCCAACTCCACCTCAACCTCAATATCTATGGCGCAGGCGCCCATGCCGCTGCGTGGCTGTGGCCGCAGAACGACCCGCTGTGGCCGGTAACCCCCGACTATTTTGTCCGCCTGGCCCAGACCGCAGAGCGGGGAGGCTTTGATGCGGTGTTCTTCTCGGACCGCGCGGCTTTTCCCGGCAACAGCCTGCACCGGCCGTTTCCGGCGATCGAGCCCAGCATTTTGCTGGCCCTGATTGCGGCCAAGACCCAGCACATCGGCCTGTTGGCAACCGTGTCTTCGTCGTACAACGAGCCCTTCAATATTGCGCGGCGCTTTGCGTCGCTCGACCTGGTCAGTGGCGGGCGCTCGGGGGTAAACATCGTCACCTCGGCCGATGTCGAGGCCGCGCGCAACTTTGGCCGCAGCGCGCCGCTGGCGCATGCCGACCGCTACCGGCGCGCGGCAGAGTTCAGCCAGGTGCTCAAGGACCTGTGGGCCAGCTGGGGGCCCGGCGGCATTGTGGCCGACCGCGCCACGGGCCAGTACTTTGACCCGGCGCAGATCCGCCCGATTGCGCACCAGGGTGAGTTCTTTGCGGTCGAAGGTCCCATCAATGTGCCGCCCAGCCCGCAAGGCCGGCCGCTGGTGGTGCAGGCCGGAGGCTCGGACGCGGGCTTGGACCTGGCCGCCCTGCATGCCGATGCGGTGTTCACCCTGGCGCCTTCGCTGGCGCAGGCGCAAAGCTACCGCCAGGCGCTCGATGCCCGGCTCAAGGCGCTGGGCCGTGCCAGCAGCGCCGTCAAGGTCTTCCCCGGCCTGGTCACCGTGCTGGGTGCCACCGAGCAGGCCGCGCAGCAGCGCGCCCAGGCGCTGGCCGATCTGGTGCCGATCGAGCAGGGGCTCAACTACCTGTCGGACCTGCTGCAAACCCGCTTTGGCCATGCCGACCTGGACCAGCCGCTGCCCGCTGACCTGCAACTGCCGGACAACGGCATGACTACCTTTGCCAAGAACGTGGTGGATAAGGCGCGCAGCCATGGCTGGACGGTGCGGGAGCTCATTCGTGCGCAAAACGGCGGCGGCAGCAACCACAACACCATCGTCGGCACGCCCGAGCAGGTGGCCGACTACATGCTGAGCTGGTTCCGCAGTGGTGCCATCGATGGCTTCAACCTGATGCACGACGTGCTGCCCTCGGGCCTGGAAGACTTTGTCGACCAGGTGGTGCCGCTGCTGCGCAAAGCCGGCGTTTACCGCGAGGGCTACAGCGCCAGCACCTTGCGCGGCAACCTGGGCCTGGCTGCGGCCTGACCCCCTCTCCCTACACACCCGCCGGGCCCGGCCCGCGCTTTTTGCAGAACCGTTTATGAAAATCGACCATCCCCAGACCCTGACCCCTGCTGCGCAGACCGCCACCAGCGGAACCGCCAGCGCCGACTGGCAAGCGCTGTTTGACGAGATCGCCGCTGGCTCGGCCGAGCGCGAGGAAAAGCGCATTCTGCCGTTTGCGCAGATCCAGGCCTTGAAGGAGCAGCGCTTTGGTGCCTACCGCCTGCCGGTGGCCGAGGGCGGCACGGGGGCCAGCATTGCGGGGCTGATGGAGCAGGTGATTGCGCTGGGCGCAGCCGACTCCAACGTCGCGCATATCCTGCGCAACCACTTTGTCTTTGTGGAGCGCTTTGCGCGCAACCCTGTCAGTGCGCAGGCGCATTTCTGGCGCGATCAGGTGGCCCAGGGGGCGATCTTTGGCCTGGCCAATACCGAGCTGGCGCAGGCCAGAAGCGGCGAGAAGACCTTCACCCGCCTGGTGCCCGACGGCGCGCATTTCCGCATGACGGGCGCCAAGTTCTACAGCACCGGCAGCCTGTATGCGGATTTTGTCATCGTGCGGGCGCGCGATGCGCAAGAGCGCGATGTCACTGCGATCATCCCCACGCGGCGCGAAGGCGTGAACCTGGTCGATGACTGGGACGCCATGGGCCAGCGCATGACCGGCAGCGGCACCACCTTGTTCGAGCATGTGCGGGTCGAGCCCGAGGAAATCATTGTGGACAGCGCCGGTACTGGCTACAGCCGGCCTTACAAGAGCACCTTGCCGCAGCTCTTTCTGACGGCGGTGAACACCGGCATCCTGCGCGCCATTGTGCGTGATGCGTCGGCGATGCTGCACAAGCGCTCGCGCAAGGGTTTCTTCTTTGCCGCTGCCGATACCCCGGCGCAAGACCCGCTGCTGCTGAAGATCGTCGGCGACCTGTCAGCCCAGCTGTTTGCCGCTGAAGCGGTGGTGGCAGCAGCCAGCCATGCGCAGGATGCGTCGCTCGCCACCGCCGAAGGCGACCCCGCCTTGAAGGATACGGCCCACCATGCGGCGGTGCTGGCCGCCAAGGCCAAGCTCATCGTCGATGGCCTGGTGCTGCAGGCTGGCACGGCAGTGTTTGACCTGGGTGGTGCCTCGTCGACCTTGCGCACGCAGAACCTGGACCGCCACTGGCGCAATGCCCGCACCGTGGCATCGCACAACCCGGCGCTGTACAAGGCGCTGGCGCTGGGCAAGCTGGCGGTGCATGGCGAGCCGCTGCCCGACAAGGACTTTTTCTAACGCGCCTTTTGGGGGTCAGCGCCCTTCACCCGGGACACCGGGCACGGCGTTGGCCGCTGGCTTTGCGGACGGGCTGCGCCGCTTGGGGCTTCCACTGCGCAGCAGGGCGACGGCCAGCGCGGCGGCCAGCACCAGCACCACGGCAGTGGCCATCACGGCGATAAAGCCCTGGTCAAACGCGGCATGGGCCAGGCCCAGCAGCTGCGTGGCAGCCTGCGGCGGCAGCTTTTCTGCAGCCAACAAAGCCGCATCGATGCCGTCGCTAGCGCCTTTGGCCCCGCCAGCGGCGCCTTGCAGGCTGTCTGGCAGCACCAGGCTGCTGGTGTAGCGCCAGGACAGCACGCTGCCCAGCAAGGCCACGCCCAGCACGCCACCAAACTCGTAGGACACCTCTTCGACCGAGGCGGCCATGCCGGCATGCTCGGGCGGCGCGCTGTTCATCACCGCGTTCGATGCGGCGGTGATGGTGGCGCCCACACCCAGGCCCAGGACGGCCAGCACCGCGATTTTCTGCAGGCCATGGGCATCGCTGTTGAGGCTCATGGCCAGCGCGCACAGCGCCACGGCGGTGACGAGGAGGCCGCCCACAATCAGCTGGTGGGTGCCCAGGCGCGACAGTGCCCAGCCGGCAATGGGGCCGGCGACAAAGGCGGCCACGGGGATTGGCAAAATGGCCAGTCCCGCTTGCAGGGGGCTGAGGCCCAGCACCAGCTGCAGGCGCTGGCTGAACACCAGCTCCACCCCGACCAGGGCCACAGCAGCCACCACGGCAGCCACCACACCGCCCGAGAACGTCGGAATGCGGAACAGACGCAGCTCGATCAGCGGCTGGGGCCGGCTGAGCTGGCGGCGGATAAAGACCCACAGCACAGCGGCACTGAGCAGCCCCATCAGCACGGCAAACACGAGCGATGGCGCGGGCTTGGCCAGCTCCTTGATGCCCAGCACCAGGCTGACCATGGCGACCATGGCCTGCAGCGAGCTGGTGTAGTCCCAGCCGGCCAGGCTGGCCTTGGTGCTCAGGCGGTCTGCAGGAATGAGCCAGACGGTCAGCACCAGCGCCAGCGCCACGATGGGCACATTGACCAGAAACACCGAGCCCCACCAGAAGTACTCCAGCAGCACACCGCCCACCACCGGGCCAAGCGCTGCGCCCCCCGAGGCGACCGAGGCCCAGATGCCAATGGCGACCGAGCGCTCGCGCTGGTCGGGAAAGCTCATGCGGATGATGGCCAGCGTGGCAGGCATCATGATGGCCGCACCCAGGCCCAGCACGGCGCGCGCGGCAATCAGCAGCCCGGCATTGGGCGCATAGGCGGCTGCCAGCGAGGCGGCGCCAAAGATCGCCAGGCCGAGCATGAACATGCGGCGGTAGCCCAGGCGGTCGCCCAGCGCGCCCGTGCTCAGCAGCAGGCCCGCGACCACCAGCGCATAGGCGTTGACGATCCACAGCTTCATCGAGGTGGAGGCGGCCAGGTCATGGGTGAGGGTCGGCAGGGCGGTGTAGAGCACCGTCATGTCAACGACGATCAGCAGCAGCGCCATCGACACAATGGCCAGCACCAGCCATCTTTTGGAATGCAATGCCATGGTCAAACTCCCAACTCTTTCATCATCGTGACGGACACGGGCTGGCAGCCCAGGCGCTCAAACAGCCGGTGCGCCCCTTGGTTGCCGATACCGCTTTCCAGAAACAGGCGCTGCACGCCTTCTGCCTGGAGCTGGGCGCAGACCCAGCCAAACAAGGCCTCGCCCAAGCCCTGGCCGCGCACGGCGGGGTTGACCACCAGGTCGTCCAAGGTGGCAAACGGGGTGGGCGCAAGCTGGGCCTCGTCGAGCGCGACAAAGGCAACGCCGACCAGCGTATCGCCCTGGTGGGCGGTGGCGATGCGCTGCATCGCGTTGGCTTCGGGCGCGGCCAACGTGGCCTCAATCTGCAGCGCCATGTTGTCGGCCAGCTGGGGGCTCCATTGGCCCGGTGCGATGGCGCGCGGGGACTGCAGCTCGCCATGGGAGATGTAATGGGGGCTGAGCTGGCCCATGAACAGCGCCAGGATCGCTGGCGACTGCGCGGGGTCATGGCACCAGGCCATCGTCAGGGCTGGTGCGGGGGTGTGGATCGATTGCATGGGTCCGATATTGCGCCATAAAAATCGATTGATAAAGTTGGAATCCATCAATAAAGCAGATGGATAGGCTACAGTAGTGGGCTATGGAATGGACCGTTGAACAACTGCGGCAGTTTGTCGCCACCGCCGACAGTGGCTCTTTCTCTGCCGCTGCACGTAGCCTGGGCAAGGCCCAGTCGGCAGTCAGCACGGCCGTGGGCATGCTGGAAGTGGACCTGGGCGTGGTGCTGTTTGACCGCTCGCACCGCAATGCCCAGCTCACCGATGCGGGCCGGGTGCTGCTGCTCGAGGCGCGCGAGCTGCTGCGCCAGGCCGAGCAGCTGGACCAGCGCGCGCAGGCGCTGAGCGGCGGGGCCGATGCCGAGCTGTCGCTGGCGATTGACGAGGCGCTGCCCTATACGGCGGTGGCCAGCTTGCTGCGCGAGATGGCGCAGCAGTACCCGGGCCTGGAGCTGCTGCTGCTCAATGGCACCGCCAGCGAGGTGGCCGACTATGTGGGTGAGGGCAGGGCGGGCATGGCCCTGCATATCGACCGGGGCCCGGTGCTGCAGCATTTTGAGCAGCGCCACCTGGGCATCGTGCGCCAGGGGGTGTTTGTGGCGACCGACCACCCGCTCGCCGACGGCCGGGTGGTGGGCCTGCAGCAACTGGCCCAGCACCGCCAGCTGCTGATGCATACCGAGGATGTGCACGAGCGCGCCTACAGCCCGCGCGTGTGGCGCTCGGACAGCTTCTACAACATCGCCGACATGGTGGCCGACAAGCTGGGCTGGGCGGTGCTGCCAGTCAATATCGCGCACTACGAAGGCAACCGCCAGGCGCTGCGCGAGGTGCCTTGCCCAGCGCTGGCGCTGCCCCCGCTGTCGGTGCGCATGCTCTGGCGCCAGGGCGCGCAGCGCAGCCCGACGGCGCAGTATGTCGAGCGGCGTTTTGGCCAGCTGCTGGCGGAGATTCAGACGCCCGAGCCGTAGGGGGTGAGGCGGCTGGCGTTCTCGTCGACGGCCAGGCCTTTGCCCAGGTAGGGAAAGGCGCGCTGCGGGCAGTGGTCGCGCTCGCAGACCTTGCAGCCCATGCCAATCGGCGTGGCCAGCTCCGGGTCCTGCAGGTCGATGCCCTTGGCATAGACGAGGCGCGCTGCATGGCGCAGGTCACAGCCCAGGCCGATGGAAAATGTCTTGCGCGGCGCGCCATAGCCGCGCTGCCCGCCCGAGACCGAGCGCGCAATCCACAGGTAGCGCCGGCCATCGGGCATGGCCGCGACCTGGGCCAGCACCTGGCCGGGCTGGCCAAAGGCCTCGTAGACATTCCACAGCGGGCAGGTGCCGCCGGTGCGGCTGAAATGGAAATGCGTGGCCGACTGGCGCTTGGAGATATTGCCGGCCCGGTCCACCCGTACAAAGAAAAACGGCACGCCCGGGCTGGCTGGCCGCTGCAGGGTGCTCAGCCGGTGGCAGACGGTCTCAAAGCCCACGGCAAAGCGCTGGCCGAGCAGGTCAATGTCATAGCCCAGCGCCTCGGCGGCTTGTAGAAAGGGTCCATAGGGCAGCAGCAGGGCGCCGGCAAAATAGTTGGCCAGGCCCAGCCGCGCCAGCCGGCGGGCGGCGGGGTCGCTGATGAGTGTTGGCACCTGGCTGAGGCTGTCGAGCGTGTCGCCGATCTCGAGCAGCGCCAGCTGGGTGGCAAGCTGGAACGCCTGCTGCGCAGTGCCCAGCGCAGAGGACAGCTGCAACAGGCGCGAGGCGGGGTCGAACTGGCGTTTGCTCGCGCCTGCGCTGTCCACAAACTCCACCCGCACCTGGTGCGCCAGCGCCAGGCGCTCACGCAGCCAGTCGGCCAGCGGCCTGCCCGGGCGCTCTGCCTGGGCCTGGGCAGCCAGGCTTTCGGCGGCGCGGTCCACCGCATCAAAGTAGTTCTGGTGCGAGAAGAAGAAATCGCGCACCACCTCAAACGGCATGGCGGCGAGCTGGCTGCTGCCGGCGCGGTCATCGCCCAGCTGTAGCGACAGCGCTTCGAGCCGCTCCTTGGTCTCCAGATGGCGGCGGTACAGCGCCACCACCGCTGCGCCCAGCGCCGGCATTTGTGTGGCCACCTCTTGCAGCTCAGGCAGCGCAATGGCCTCGGGCGCATCGGCGAGCGCTTCGCGCAGCCCCGCCACCAGGCGCGCCTCTTCGTCTTCGGAGAACTGCTGGATATCCACGCCCAGGCTGCGGTGCAGTTTGAGCAGCACCGACACCGTCAGCGGCCGCTGGTTTTGCTCGATCTGGTTGAGGTAGCTGGGCGAGAGCCCCAGCGCATGGGCCAGCGCAATCTGGGACAGATTGCGTTCGGCGCGCAGCTTGCGCAGCTTGACGCCCATAAAGGTTTTTTTCATCGCAGAGTCTTTCGCGTCAACAGGGGCGCTGGCATGGCAGGGGCGGTGGAGTACCCAGATTCTACATTTCGCAAAATTCGCAAAATGCCGATTTTCATTCGCAGAAATTCGCCATTTCAGTGCTGTTCACTCCTTTGTATTTTGCGTAAATTGCGAAACATGACAACACCTACCGGATTCGCCGAGTTGCAAGAGCTGGTACTGCCGGCGCTGGCCAACCACCACGGCACGCTGTTTGCGGGCCAGGGTTTGCAGCTGATGGCCAAGGCCGCGTTTTTGGCGGCACGGAGCCTGGCGCAACGCGAAGTCGTGATGGCCGCCGTCAGCCGGGTGGACTTTGTGGCACCGGCACCAGTGGGCCATGCCCTGACCTTGCGCGCCTGGGTCAGCCGTGTAGGCCGCAGCTCGATGACGGTGTGCGTCACCGGCTCGGCTGCGCTGCCGGGAACGCCGCCCGAGCTGGTGCTCCAAGGTTTGTTTGACATGGTGGCCGTCGATGCCAAAGGCCGGCCCATTCCCCTCGATTGCGCATATTTGAACCAGGAACCCCTGCTATGACCACCACGACCGCCGAGGCCACCGCGCCCACCATGCCTTCGACCTTCAAGCCCAAGAAATCGGTTGCGCTCTCGGGCGTGACGGCGGGCAACACCGCCTTGTGCACCGTAGGGCGCAGCGGCAATGACCTGCACTACCGGGGCTATGACATTTTGGACATGGCCCAGGTCTGCGAGTTTGAAGAGATCGCCCACCTGCTGGTGCATGGCAAGCTGCCCAACCGCGCCGAGCTGCGCGCCTACAAGGACAAGCTCAAGGCGCTGCGCGGCCTGCCCGCGAGCGTCAAGCAGGCGCTGGAGCAGCTGCCCGCCGCCAGCCACCCGATGGATGTGATGCGCACGGGGGTATCGGTGCTGGGCTGCACCCTGCCCGAGAAGGACGACCACAACCTGCCCGGCGCGCGCGACATTGCCGACCGCCTGATGGCGTCGCTCGGCTCCATGCTGCTGTACTGGTACCACTTCAGCACCTCGGGCAAGTGCATCGATGTGGAGACGGATGACGACTCGATTGGCGCGCATTTTCTGCACCTGCTGCATGGCAAAAAGCCCAGTGCGCTGTGGGAGCGGGCCATGCATACCTCGCTCAATCTGTATGCCGAGCACGAGTTCAATGCCTCAACTTTTACCGCTCGCGTGGTGGCCGGTACCGGCAGCGATATGTATTCGTCGATCACCGGTGCGATCGGCGCGCTGCGCGGCCCCAAGCATGGCGGCGCCAACGAGGTGGCCTTCGAGATCCAGAAGCGCTACGACAGCGCCGATGCCGCCGAGGCCGATATCCGCAGCCGGGTGAAGAACAAGGAGGTGGTGATTGGCTTTGGCCACCCGGTCTACACCGTCAGCGACCCGCGCAATGTCGTCATCAAGGGCGTTGCCAGGGAGCTGTCGCTGGAGGCCGGCTCGACCAAGATGTATGACATTGCCGAGCGCCTGGAGGCCGTGATGTGGGAGGCCAAGAAGATGTTCCCCAACCTCGACTGGTTCAGCGCCGTGAGCTACCACATGATGGGCGTGCCCACTGCCATGTTCACGCCGCTCTTTGTGATTGCGCGCACCAGCGGCTGGGCGGCGCATGTGATCGAGCAGCGGGTGGACAACAAGATCATCCGCCCCAGCGCGCACTACACGGGGCCGGAAGACCAGGTGTTCCAGCCCATCGACCAGCGCAGCTGAGCTGCCGGCCGGCCCGACCTTCTACAGATCTATATAGAAAAGCGACACCCTGCGGGCCGCCCAGCCCGCCGGTCCGCACTGCCCCATGAACAGCAATTACCGACAAGCACTGGCCGGCACCGGCCTCGATTATTTTGATGCGCAGGCGGCAGTCGATGCGCTGGCGCCCGGCGCCTGGGCGCAGCTGCCGTATACGGCGCGGGTGCATGCCGAAAACCTGGTGCGCCGCGCCGACCCGGCCTACTTGCCGGACTACCTGCGCCAGCTGATCGAGCGCAGGCGCGATATCGACTTTCCCTGGTTCCCCGTGCGCGTGGTCTGCCATGACATCCTGGGCCAGACGGCCTTGGTGGACCTGGCGGGCCTGCGCGATGCGATTGCCCAGGCGGGCGGCGATCCGTCCGCCGTCAACCCGGTGGTGCCGGTGCAGCTGATCGTCGACCATTCGCTGGCTGTCGAATGCGGCGGGTTTGACCCGCAGGCCTTTGAGAAAAACCGGGCGATCGAGGACCGCCGCAATGAGGACCGCTTCCATTTCATCGAATGGAGCAAGCGGGCCTTTGCGAACGTGGATGTGATTCCCGCAGGCAACGGCATCATGCACCAGATCAATCTGGAGAAGATGTCGCCGGTGGTCTATGTGCAGGATGGGGTCGCCTTTCCCGATACCTGCGTGGGCACCGACAGCCACACGCCGCATGTCGATGCGCTGGGCGTGATTGCGGTGGGCGTGGGCGGCCTGGAGGCCGAGAACGTGATGCTGGGCCGGGCCTCGTGGATGCGGCTGCCCGATATTGTCGGCGTGTCCTTGAGCGGCCAGTCCCAGCCGGGCATTACCGCGACCGACATTGTGCTGGCGCTCACCGAGTTCCTGCGCCAGCAAAAAGTGGTGGGCGCCTATCTGGAGTTTTATGGCGAGGGCGCGCGCAGCCTCTCGGTTGGTGACCGGGCCACCATTGCCAATATGTGCCCGGAGTATGGCGCCACTGCCGCGCTGTTCGCGGTGGATGCGCAGACCTTGGCCTACCTGCGGCTGACGGGCCGGGAGGAAGCGCAGGTGCAGCTGGTCGAGACCTATGCCAGGACCGCCGGCTTTTGGGCGGACAGCCTGCAGGAGGTGCAGTACGAGCGGGTGCTGCAGTTTGACCTGTCGACCGTGGTGCGCAATATGGCGGGTCCGTCCAACCCGCACCGGCGCCTGCCGACCTCGCAGCTGGCCGCGCGCGGCATTGCCGGCGCCGAGCCCCTGGCGCTGGCGCGCGCCCAGGAAGCCCAGGGCCTGTTGCCCGATGGTGCAGTGATCATTGCGGCGATCACCAGCTGCACCAACACCAGCAACCCGCGCAATGTGATCGCTGCGGCGCTGCTGGCGCGCAATGCGCGGCGCCTGGGCCTCACGCGCAAGCCCTGGGTCAAGACCTCGCTCGCGCCCGGATCGAAGGCGGTGCAGCTGTACCTGCAAGAGGCAGGTCTGCTGGAGGACCTGGAGGCGCTGGGCTTTGGCATCGTCGCCTTTGCCTGCACCACCTGCAATGGCATGAGCGGCGCGCTCGATGCGCAGATCCAGCAGCAGATCATTGAGCGCGACCTCTACACCACCGCGGTGCTCTCGGGCAACCGCAATTTCGACGGCCGCATCCACCCCTATGCCAAGCAGGCGTTTCTGGCCTCGCCCCCGCTGGTGGTGGCCTATGCGATGGCGGGCACCATCCGCTTTGACATCGAAAAGGATGTGCTCGCCGTCGTGAACGGGCAGGAGATCCGGCTGCAGGACCTGTGGCCGAGTGACGCGGAGATCGATGCCGTGGTGGCTAAGGCGGTCAAGCCTGCGCAGTACCGCGCGGTGTACGAGCCCATGTTTGCGATCCAGGCAGACAACGGTGAGCGCGCTGCGCCGCAGTATGCCTGGCGCCCCCAGTCCACCTATATCCGCCGGCCGCCGTACTGGGACACCGAGGGCGTGGGCGCGCTGGCCGCGCATCCGCGCACGCTCAAGGGGATGCGGCCGCTGGCCCTGCTGCCCGACAACATCACCACCGACCACCTCTCGCCATCCAACGCCATTCTGCCCAGCTCGGCCGCTGGCGAGTACCTGGCCAAGATGGGCCTGCCCGAGGAGGACTTCAACTCCTACGCCACCCACCGGGGCGACCACCTAACGGCCATGCGCGCCACCTTTGCCAACCCCCAGCTGGTCAACGAGATGGCCGTGGTCGGTGGCCAGGTGCAAAAAGGCTCGCTGGCCCGTATCGAGCCCGAGGGGCAGGTGGTGCGCATGTGGGAGGCGATGGAGACCTATCTGCAGCGCCGCCAGCCGCTGATCATCATTGCCGGTGCCGACTATGGCCAGGGCTCCAGCCGCGACTGGGCCGCCAAGGGCGTGCGCCTGGCGGGGGTGGAGGCAGTGGTGGCCGAGGGCTTTGAGCGTATCCACCGCACCAACCTGATCGGCATGGGCGTGCTGCCTTTGGAGTTCCAGCCCGGCACGACACGCAAGACGCTGCAATTGGACGGTACGGAGACCTATGATGTGGAAGGTGAGCGCACAGCGCGCGCTACGCTGAGCCTGGTGATCTGGCGCCGCAGCGGCCTGGTGGACCGCGTGCCGCTGATCTGCCGCCTCGATACCGGCGAGGAGCTGTCTGTCTACGAGGCGGGCGGCGTGCTGCAGCGCTTTGCGCAGGATTTTCTGGCATCGCGCGCGGCGCAACCGGCCCCGGTGTGAATGCCTAGCTTTTTTCTGAATAACCATGACGAACCTGACCGCCCATCCTCCCCAGATCAAGATCCCCGCCATTTATATGCGGGGCGGCACCAGCAAGGGGGTGTTCTTCCATGTCCCGGATTTGCCGCTGCCCGCGCAGCAGCCTGGGCCGGCGCGCGATGCGATCTTGCTGCGCACCCTGGGCAGCCCCGACCCCTATGGCAAGCAGATCGATGGCCTGGGCAATGCGTCGTCGAGCACCAGCAAGGCGGTGCTGCTGGCCAGGAGCACACGCGCTGACCATGATGTGGACTATCTGTTTGGCCAGGTCGCTATCGACAAGCCCTTGGTGGACTGGAGTGGCAACTGCGGCAACCTCTCGGCCGCCGTCGGCCCTTGCGCGATCGCGATGGGCCTGATCGACCCGGCCCGCATCCCGCAGGACGGCGTTTGCACGGTGCGCATCTGGCAGGCCAATATCGGCAAGACCATCATGGCCCAGGTGCCCGTCTGCAACGGACAGGTGCAGGAGACCGGCGAGTTTGAACTGGACGGTGTGAGCTTTCCCGCTGCCGAGGTACAGCTGGCCTTTATGGACCCGGCCGACGAGGGCGAAGACGGTGGCGCGATGTTCCCCACCGGCCAGCTGGTGGACCAGCTCGATGTGCCAGGGGTGGGCCGCTTTGCCGCGACCTTGATCAATGCGGGCATCCCGACGATCTTTCTCAATGCGCAAGACCTGGGCTACAGCGGCTGCGAGCTGCAGGGCGACATCAATGGCGATGCGCAGGCCTTGGCGCGCCTGGAAGCGATTCGTGCCCATGGCGCCCTCAAGATGGGCCTGATCCAGGACCTGGCCGAGGCCGCGAGCCGCCAGCACACGCCCAAGATTGCCTTTGTGGCGCCGCCTGCCAGCTACACGGCATCGAGCGGCAAGGCGGTGGAGGCGCAGGACGTGGACTTGCTGGTGCGGGCGCTGTCGATGGGCCAGCTGCACCACGCGATGATGGGCACGGCAGCGGTGGCCATTGGCACGGCAGCGGCGGTGCCGGGCACCCTGGTCAACCTGGCTGCCGGTGGCGGCGAGCGCAGTGCGGTGCGCTTTGGCCACCCCTCGGGAACCCTGCGGGTGGGAGCGGAGGCACGCCTGCAGGATGGCCAGTGGGTGGTGACCAAGGCGCTGATGAGCCGCAGCGCACGCATTCTGATGGAAGGCGCCGTGCGGGTGCCGGGCGATTGTTTTTGAACGGGAGACGGTGGAATGGATACCAAGCAACTGCTGAAAGACATGGTGGCGGCGCGCCGGGGCGTGCTGGTGCCGGGGGCCTTCAATGCGCTGTCGGCCAAGGTGATCGAGGACCTGGGCTTTGAGGCGATTTATGTGACCGGCGCGGGTGTGACCAATATGTGGCTGGGCCTGCCGGACCAGGGCTTTATGGGCCTCGCTGAGATCGCCGACCACACGGCGCGCATCCGCGATACGGTCAGTGTGCCCTTGCTGGTCGATGCCGATACCGGCTTTGGCAATGCGCTCAATGTCTACCACACGGTGCGCACCCTGGAGCGCGCCGGTGCCGACTGCATCCAGCTCGAAGACCAGGTGGCGCCCAAGCGCTGCGGGCATTTCAACGGCAAGGAGGTGGTCTCCACCGAAGAGGCAGTGAGCAAGATCAAGGCCGCCGTCGATGCCCGGCGCGACCCGAACCTGCTGATCATGGCACGCACCGATGCGGCGGCCACCCATGGCTTTGAGGCGGCGGTGGAGCGGGCCCAGCGCTTTGCCGAAGCCGGGGCCGATATTTTGTTTGTCGAGGCCGTCACCAGCGCCGAAGAGATCCGCGCGCTGCCCAAGCGGCTCGCCACCCCGCAGCTGATGAACATGGTGATTGGCGGCAAGACCCCCATTTTTGATGCCGAGCAGCTGGGCGCGCTGGGTTATGGCATCGTGCTCTATGCCAATGCGGCGCTGCAGGGCGCAGTGGCCGGCATGCAAAAGACCTTGACCGTGCTGCGCGATGAGAAGTCGGTGCAGGAAGCGAGTGGCTTGGTGGCCAGCTTTGCCGAGCGCCAGCGCCTGGTGGGCAAGCCCGAATGGGATGCACTGGAGAAGCGCTTTAGCTGATAGTTTCCCCCTGGCCACCGCCATGCGATGGTCATCCAACTGTCATGGCGCTGAAATTCACCAGTTTCAGTGAGGGGCAAGGGCCTGGGCTTGCGGAATAATTGCAGCACTTGGAATATGAACGGATCCCATGCCCACCCAGATGCTCACCGCCGATCTCGCACTGCCCGCACCCGTATTGGTGGTGGAGGACAACCCGCTGGTGCGCAACCGGCTGCAGGGCCTGCTGCAGCAGCTGGGCTACAGCAGCGATGCGCTGGTGATGGCCGGGTCGCTCGCCGAGGCACGCGCTTACCTGGCGGGCGAGGCCCACACGGTATCGCTGGTGCTGGTGGACCTGGGCCTGCCCGATGGCAGTGGTATCGAGCTGATCGAGGAGCTCCATGCCCAGGCCCCCAACCTGCCGATGCTGGTGGTGTCGGCCTGGAGCACGCAGGAGATGATCTGGGCGGCTTTGCGCGCAGGCGCCGTGGGCTATGTGCTCAAGGAGCGTGACGACATGGAGATGGCCATGGCCTTGCGCAGCGTACTGCGCGGCGGCGCGCCCATTGACCCCTTTATTGCGCGGCGCATCATTGAGGAGCTGCCGCTGCAAGCCCCGCCAGCCGTGCAGGCTGCCGACGACCCGGGCTTGAGTGCCCGCGAGCACACCATCTTGCACCTCGTGGTCGAGGGCCTGAGCAACCGCGAGATTGCCGAGCGCCTGTTTTTGTCGCGCTACACGGTCGAGTCGCACATCAAGAATGTCTACCGCAAGCTGTCGGTGTCCTCGCGCACCCAGGCCGCGCAGGAAGCGCGCCGGCGCCGTCTGGTGGATTGAGCCGCCCAGCGCTCAGCCCTTTCTCGCTTCCCCGTAACCGCCCGCCCATCCGATCTGGAGTGATTGACCGTGCCCCACACTTTTTTTGATGCGCCTTTGCTGATTCGAGACGGTATCGGCACCTGGGTCGATACGCAGGAGAAGCCCTATGTCAGCAATATCGATGGCATGCCCACATTCAAGGATAAGCTTCCCGCCGGGGTGAAGGAGCTGCAGCCTGTGGCCGGCAATCCGGTGGCCGGCAATCCGATGGCCGGTTCCCTCGAGCCCTCTTGGGGTCGCGGCTACCAGGTCAGTGGCACGCATCGCTTGCCGCCGACAACATTTGGTGACGAGACCAAGATGGAGTTCGTCGCCACCGAGGTGGTGTACGAGCCGCTGTGGGCCACGCGCGAGGCCGCTGCTGCCTTTGGCATCACCTTGATCGAGCCGGGCCAGGGGCTGCGCATGCAAAGCCCGATCCGCCATCTGGAGAACACGCCGTTCGAGTACGGTATGTTTGCCGGCCAGCAGTGTCCGTATCTGGACGAGGAGCACCGCAACCAGTTGCAGCCCACGGTGTGTACCGACTTGGAGCACCATGATTTCCCGCATGTGTTCTCCTCGGTAGATCCCCAGCTGCCGCTGGTGATTTCGGTAGGGCGTTATTGGCCGCAGCGGGATAGAATCTTTCTCGCCGATCTTTGGGTGCCCCGGGGCATGGCCTTGTACATGCCGCCCAGGCCCAAAATCCCGAATGCGGCCTATATCGATCTGCACGGCAACCGCAATTCAGCCCTGGCCTGTTGGCGGGGTGGCACACAAAGAAGTGTGCAGACCCTGACCTTGCTGCCCAAAGACAGCGGGTACTTCTACTGGTTCTGGAATGCGTTGCCGACGGTTCACCCCTTGTTGACGCAACCCTGACACCCCTATGCTCGATACGCAGCCCCGTCTACGCACCCTGGAGCCCGACACCGACAACGGCCTCTACCAAACGCTGCTGGAGTCCACGTTGGCGATTCCGTTCCGCATCGATTGGGCGAGCAAAAAGTACACCTATGTGGGGCCACAGATCGAGGCGCTGCTGGGTTGGAGCCAGGACAGCTGGCAGACGGTGAACGACTGGGCCGAGCGTATCCACCCGGACGAGCGCGACACAACGGTCAACCGCTGCGTGGGGCTGTGCCTGGCGGGCGTGGACCACGAGGCCGAGTACCGCGCACTGACCAGCGAAGGCAGCTTTGTCTGGGTGCGCGAGGTGGTGCATGTGCTGTGCGATGCGCAGGGCGAGACCACGGGCCTGATCGGTTTTACCTTCGACATCACCGAGCAGAAGAAGGCCGAGCAACTCAAGGCCGAGCTCGATGCACAAAAGCTGTCGAATGCGCGCCTGCAGGAGCGCCTGGCCCTGACCCATGACCTGCACGATGGGCTGGGCGGTTCGCTGGTGCACATGATTGCTGCCGTGGAGCAGGGCGGCGGTGGCAGCCTGACGCGGCCACAGGTGCTGTCCATGCTCAAGCACATTCGCGATGACCTGCGCCAGACGATCGACAGCAACTCCTCCGCCCAGGTGCGCGTGCCCGCGTCGCCGCAGGAGTGGCTGGCCCCGCTGCGCCACCGCTTTGCCAATCTGTTCGATGCGCTCGACATCCGCTGTGACTGGCAGTTTGCGCCCGCCTGGCGCACACCGCCTGACGCGCTGCAGTACCTGGCGATGACGCGCCTCGTCGAGGAGGGCCTCACCAATGTCATCAAGCACAGCCAGGCGCGCCAGGTGCGCCTGTCCTTTCTGCAGCCCGAGGCCGATGCGCTGGTGCTGGAGATCGAAGACGATGGCGTGGGCTTTGATGCCGCTGCCGTGGAGGCCTCGGGCCTGGGCATCGGCATGCGCTCGATGGCCGTACGTATCGGCCGCGTGGGCGGCGTGCTGGAGATCGATTCCGAGCCGGGGCGCACCCTGCTGACGGCGCGGCTGGCCTTGCGCCAGTCCTGACCACCAGGCGCGCAGCACCGCAGGGCCGACCACCACGGCCCTTTTTCCTTTTTAAGCGAGCGTTACTTCTAATAACTAGGGTCAACCCGAATTCGTTTATATTGTTCAGCGGTGACTGAACAATACGAATGAAGGACGGTGGCTGTGACCCAGCAGGACAAGGCGAAGGCGGCCTCGGCGGCCAAGAAGGCGCATGAGGCGCTTGCGGCGCGCGAGCTGTTTATCGAGCGCAATGCGATCCAGGCGGAGACCAGTGGCCTGCCCCGGATTGCCGGGCGCCTGATCGGCATCTTTTTGCTCGATGGCGGGCCCATCAGCTTTGCCGAGCTGGCCGAGCGCATGCAGGCCAGCCGCGCCAGCGTGAGCACCAATACCCGCTTGCTCGAACGCCTGGGCATCATCGAGCGTGTGGCGATGCGCGGCGAGCGCCAGGACTTTTTCAGCCTGCGCGCCAACCCCTTCTTGATCGTGCTGGAGCAGAGCATTGCCGATTGCCAGCGCTTTACGGCGTATGTGGATGAGCTGCTGACGGCCAGCCCGCTGCCCGCTGACGCCACTGCGCGCCTCAAGCAGGCGCAAGATTTCCATGCGGTAACGGCCCAGACCTTGCAGGAGCTGCTGGCCAAGTTGGCCGAGCGGCAAAAGCAGGCGGCGGCGCAACCGGTGCCTGCCCGGCGATCGGCACGTGCCGAGCGGACAGCAGCCGCTGCTACAACCACGCCCCAAGCGGCTAAGGCAGCTAAAGTGCGCCAAGCTCGCGTGCCGTCATCCAGCCGCCAAGCACCAGACTGAGTACCCGAGCCATGAAATACGTTCTATGGGCGGCCGCGCCGCTGTGCCTGGCGGCTTTGTCGGGTTGCTCGTCGGTGCCGGATGCGCGTGCGCCGGCGCCGGTGGTGGCGTCGCAGTTTTCGGTGGTGCCTGCGTCTACGGACTCCCAGCCAGCGCAGGCGGCGCCCCAGCTCGATACCTGGTGGACCCTGTTCGAGCAGCCCCAGCTCAACCGCCTGGTGGACCAGGCCTTGGCGGCCAGCACCGAGGCGCGGATGGCGCTGGCGCGGGTGCGCGAGGCCAGGGCGCTGCGCGAGGCCGCGCTGACCCAGTACCAGCCCCAAGGGGGACTTCGCGCCAGCGGCGAGCGCAGAAGCGTGCAGCGGCTGGGCGGCGCATCGGCGGGCGGCGTGGGCCTGGGCCGGCAAAGCAGCGCCGGGCTGGACCTGCAAGTGTCCTGGGAGCTCGATGTGCTGGGCCGGGGTGATGCGCTGGCGCGCCAGGCCGATGGCGACTTTGGCGCGGCGCTCTATGGCGCCTATGGCGAGCGCGCGGCCTTGGTGGCCGAAGTGGCGCGCAGCCTGTTTGAGGCCCAGCGCCTGACCGCCGCGCTGGCCGATGCCCAGGCGACGATCACCATCCAGACCCGCCTGCAGCAGGTGCTGGCGCGCAAGCTCGAGCGCGGCCTGGTGGCGCTGGCCGATGTGGCGCGGGTCGATGCCAGCTTGCTGGCAGCCCAGGCCAATGCGCTGGTGCTGCAGTCGCAGCTGGATGCCGCGCGCCGCGCCTTGCTGGTGCTGGTGGGCAGGGGGGACCAGCCCCTGTCGGCCTTGGTGCTCGATGAGAACCAGACCCAGGCTCCGGCGCTGCCGCAAGCCTTGCCGGCGGATTTGCTGGCGCGGCGCCCCGATGTGCTGCAGGCCCAGGCCCAGATGGATGCGGCCGCGGGCGGGCTGGAGCTGTCGCGCCTGGCGCTGCTGCCCAGCATCACCTTGACCCCCGGGCTGGGCCTGAACTGGCAACAGCAGGGCGCGTCGCTCAGCACCGGGCTGTGGTCGCTGGCAGGCAATGTGGCCATGCCAGTGCTGGACCGCCCGCGCTTGTTGGCCAATGCCCGCGCTCAGGGCGCTCGCGCCGAGCAGGCGGTGATCGCCTATGAGCAGGTGGTGCAGCGCGCGTTTTCCGAGACAGACCAGGCGCTGCTCCGCATGGCGCCCGATACACAGCGGCTGAAAGTGCTGGCGCAGGCCGAGGCGCGGGCGCAGACCGCCTATGAGGCGGCACGCAAGGGCTATGAGGCGGGCTTTTTTGACCTGGTGGTGGTGCTCGATGCCGAGCAGGTCTACCGCGACTCGCGCGGTGGCCTGACCCAGGCGCGCGCTGAAGCCTTGGCGCATGCGGTGCAGGTTTTCCAGGCGCTGGGTGGCGGTTGGCCCCGGGATGCGCTGGGCACCGACACCCAGAAGACAAATTGAGAGGGATGCAATGCTGCAATCAAAGAAAAGCGGATGGCGCGTGGGCTTGGGGCTAGGCCTGGGGTCGGTCGCGCTGCTGGGGCTGGTGGCCTGCTCCGAAGGCAGTGCGGACAAGACTGCGAAGCCGGTGGCCGAGGTGGTGCGCACGGTCAGCGTGGCGCAGGTGGAGCTGCGCCCCATGGGCGGGGTGCAGCAGGCATCGGGCCTCTTGGTGGCGCGCGAAGAAATTGCGATTGGCCCGGAGCTGAGTGGCTACCGGGTGGCCGCGCTGCTGGCCGATGAGGGCGACCAGGTGCGTGCCGGCCAGCCGCTGGCGCGGCTCGATGACGGCTTGCTGCAGGCCAAGATTGCCCAGGCGCAAGCCAGCCTGGTGCAGGCCAAGGCGCAGGCCAGGCAGGCCCAGGCCGAATCGGCGCGGGTCGAAGGCCTGGACGGCCAGGGCGTGCTGTCGGACGAGCAGATCCAGCAGCGCCGCACGGCAGCGGCCAGCGCCCAGGCCAATGCCGATGTGGCAGCGGCCAACCTGGCGGGGCTGCGCGTAGAGGCCGAACGCATGGTGCTGCGCGCGCCGGTGGCCGGTGTGGTGCTGCAGCGCAATGTGCGCCGGGGCGATGTGGCCAGTCCCGGTGGCGAGGCGATGTTCCGCCTGGCGCGGGACGGCATGGTGGAGCTGGCTGCCGAGGTGCCCGAGGACCAGGTGGACCGCATCCAGCCGGGCAACCAGGTGGCGGTGACCCTGGCTTCGGGTGTTGAGCTCGAGGGCCAGGTGCGGCTTTTGTCGCGCCGGGTGGACGACAAGACCAAGCTGGCCCAGGTGCGCGTGGCGCTGCCGGTGCGGGCCGATCTGCGCCCGGGCGGCTTTGCGCAGGCGCGTTTTGCGCAGGCGGCCGCGCCGGTGGCGGCGGTGCCAGAAAAAGCCATCCACTTTGAAGCCGGTGGCCCGCAGCTGGCCACGATCGATGCCGACAGCCGCATCCGCAAGCTGCCGGTGAGCCTGGGCGCCCGCGCCCAGGGCTGGGTGGCCTTGCGCGATGGCCCGCCGCTGGGCACGCGCCTGGCCTTGGGCGGCGGTGCCTTTGTGCTGGAGGGGGACCGGGTGCAGATCAATGGCGCAGCCCAGTCGGCCGCCGTGCCTGCCACGCCGGAAGCGGCACCTGCGCCTGCACCTGCGCCTGCTGCTGCGGCTGGAGGCCAGCGATGAAGCTGCGTATCTCCGCCTGGTCCATCCAGAACCCCATCCCCGTGGTGGTGCTGTTCATCGCTATTCTGGTGGCCGGGTTGATGGCCTACCGGGTCATGCCGATCAAGCTCTACCCGGATGTGTCCTTTCCCATCGTGCAGGTGGCAGTCGCCTTGCCCAGCGCGGCGGCCACCGAGGTGGAAACCCAGGTCACCCGCGTGGTGGAAGACGGGGTGGCCAATGTGGCCCGGGTCAAGCATGTGATCTCGACGGTGACCCAGGGCATGTCGCTGACCTTGGTGGAGTTCGAGATCGGGCTGGAGCCGCAGCGGGCCGTCGACGAGGTGCGGGCGGCCATTGACCGCGTGCGCGCCAACCTGCCGGCCAGCATCGAGCCGCCGATTGTCGAGCGCCTCGATTTTGATGCCATGCCCTTGCTGACCTATGCGGTCTCCGCCCCGGGCATGGACGATGTGGAGCTGAACTGGTTCATTGAGGATGTGGTGGCGCGCAAGCTGGTGGCGTTGCCAGGCGTGGGGCAGGTGACCCAGGTCGGCGGTGTGGCGCGCGACATCACCGTGACCCTGGACCCCGCCAAGCTGCAGGCGCTGGGCCTGACGGCCGTGGCGGTGAACGATGCGCTGCGCGCGCACAACCTGGATGCATCGGGCGGCCGCACGCAGATTGGTGCGCAGGAGCAGCAGGTGCGTATCCTCGCTGCCGCCCCATCGGTTCAGGAGCTCGAGCAGCTGGTGATTGCCACGCGCGACGGCCGCCATCTGCGCCTGGGTGATGTGGCCACCGTCGCCAGTGGGGCCAGCGACCGGCGCGGCTTTGCGGCCTTGAATGGCGATGCGGTGGTCGGTTTTCAGGTGATGAAGACCAAGGCCGCGTCCGACGTGGATGTGGAGACGGCGGTTGCCAAGGCGGTGGCGGCGCTGGCCAAGGAGCAGCCGGGGGTGTCGTACCAGCTGGTGTCATCGGGCGCCAAGAACACGCGCGAGAGCTTTGATGCCACGGTGGCGACCTTGCTCGAAGGCATGCTGCTGGCAGCAGTCGTCGTGTTCATGTTCCTGCGCGACTGGCGCGCGACGCTCATTGCGGCAGTGGCGATGCCGATCTCGCTGGTCCCCACGTTTGCGGTGATCCATTGGCTCGGCTATTCGCTCAATATGCTGTCCCTGCTGGCCTTGACCTTGGTGATCGGCGTGCTGGTCGATGACGCGATTGTCGAGGTGGAGAACATCCAAAAGCGGGTGCAGGCCGGCGCCTCGCCCTGGCGCGCCTCGATGGAAGGGGCGGACGCGATTGGCCTGGCGGTGGTGGCCACCACCTTGGCCATTGCCGTGGTGTTTTTGCCGGTCGCCTTTATGGGTGGCTATGCGGGGCCGTACTTCCGCGAGTTCGGGGTGACGGTGGCCGTGTCGGTGATGTTCTCGCTCTTGGTGGCGCGCCTGTTGTCGCCGCTGATGTGCGCCTATTTGCTCAAGCCCTCGGCGCAGCCCCATCCGCACAAGCCTTTTACCGGCCGCTACCGCCGCCTGCTGGAGTGGACGCTGGCGCACCGCTGGTGGTCGCTGGCGGCTGGCGTGCTGATTTTTGTCGGCTCGCTGATGCTGGCCTCGCTGCTGCCCACCGGCTTTGCGCCCAAGGGCGATGGCGGCACGGTGCAGATCAACCTGCAAGGCGCGCCGGGCGCGACCACCGAGGACATGCGCGCATCGGCCGCCAGCCTGACCCGTTTGCTGCGCCAGCAAGGGGATGTGCAGGATGTGTTTGTCAGCGTGGGCAGCAGCCAGCGTGATGGCGACCCACGCAAGGGCAGCGTGATCGTGCAGCTCAAATCACCGCGCTCGATGACGACCAAGGCCTTCCAGGACCATCTGCGCCCCCTGCTGCTGCAGGTGCCCGATGTGCGGCTGAGCTACAGCGAAAGCGAGGGCGGCGGCACGCAGAACCTGCAGGTGATCCTGGGTGGCCATGATGGCGAGCTGCTGCGGCGCACGGCCGCAGACGCCGAGCGTGAGCTGCGCGGCCTGCCGATGCTGGCCAATGTGCACCAGGTGGCGCCCAACCCGGGCCCCGAGCTGGTGATACGGCTCAAGCCCGATGCGGCCGCGCGACTGGGTGTGACCCCCGATGTGGTCGCCGAGGTGGCGCGCATGGCCAGCCTGGGTGACCTGGATGCGACCGCCTCCAAGTTCAACACCGGGCGCCAGCGGCTGGCCGTGCGCGTGCGGCTGCCCCAGGGTGCCTTGCGGGATCTGGACAGTATTGGCGCGCTGCGCGTGCCCACGGGGCAGGGTGGCACGGTGCCACTGTCGGCGGTGGCGGACATGCATTTCCAGGTGGGCGAATCCCACATCGACCGCTTTGACCGCGAGCGCCGCATCACCTTGGAGGCGGAGGTCCATGGCGTGTCGCTGGGCCAGGCCAATGCGGCCGTGGATGCGCTGCCCTTCCTGAAGAACCTGCCCGAGGGCGTATCGCGGCCGCTCTATGGCGATGCCGAAGGCATGCAGGAGCTGTTTGCCAGCTTTGGCCTGGCCATCATGGTGGGGGTGGGGCTGATCTTTGGCGTGCTGATTTTGCTGTTCCGCAGCTTTGTCAAACCGGTGGTCATTCTGGCCGCGCTGCCGCTGTCGCTGGCCGGCGCCTTTTTGGCCTTGCTGGCAACAGGCGGGGAGCTGAACCTGCCGGTGCTGATTGGCTTGCTGATGCTGATGGGCCTGGCGGCGAAGAACTCGATCTTGCTGGTCGAGCATGCGGTGGAGGCCGAGCGCATGGGCAAGAGCCAGACCGAGGCCTTGCTGGAAGCCGCCCATGAACGGACCCGGCCGATCATCATGACAACGATTGCGATGGCCATGGGCATGCTGCCTACCGCTTTGGGCGTGAGCAGCGGCTCGGAGTTTCGCCAGCCGCTGGCCGTCGCCGTCATCGGCGGGCTGGTGTCATCCACCGCCTTGTCGCTGGTGCTGGTGCCGGTGGTCTATGCGGTGATGGACGATCTGGAGAACTGGCTGCGGCCCAAGCTGGCCCGCTGGGTGACCTTGCCCAGTGCCCAGGATCAGCGGGAGACGCTACAGGGCCATCAATAAGTGTCGCTGCCGTGCGGCCCCCGGCGCCGCGGTTGCGCCGGGCAACAAAAAGCCCGCTGGGGTCAGTTCAGGTCCAGCGGGCTGCGTTTCACAAGCCGGTTTCCTTCCAGTTCGGAACGGTGATGGGGCTGGTGAGTTGGTCAATTTTGGCGTCGATCAGCATCATCTTGGCGTGCTCGGGCGTACCTTCCTGTGGGTTCTGCATCAAAAGACTGGCACCTTCGGCTTTGAGCTGTTCCAGGTAATCGTCTTTGACAGCATCCTCCTGCTTTCGTTGCGACACGGCATACCTTCCTGTCAGGGCCACATGGACGGGCTCCAACGCGGATAGCTTAGTACGAAAGCAAGATTTGTTCTATAGATGCATTGCTGTATTCGATGATGTTACAAGTTGAATCATTTAACACGGCGATAGATGTTGGCGCGCTGCCGTAGCAGGCCAGTGCAGCGCTGAAACGGCCTAACCGACCGGGTGTTTGCTGCCCTTGGGGCGGCCATCGGGGGCCCGCGCATCGGTGTCGACCAGGCCGCGCTTCAAATCCGCATGGGCTTGTTCCATCTCTGGCGAGGGCTCCTGGCTGGTCTCGCCGACGGACTGGTCCTTTTCATGGGGCATCTTGGCCTGTGAGCCGGGGTCATGGGGCTGCTGCTTGCGGGTGGTGTCCACATTTGTCTTGTCGCTGGCAGGCGGGTTGGTGGTGGGTGGGGTTTGGTCTGGCATAGGTCCTCCAGGGTTCATCGGGCTCAGTAGCCATCCTGACCTGGGCGGCCAGCATTGCGTGTAGGAAAAGCAGGGGCAGCGCTTGTGCGCCAAAGCAGGGTTTTGCGCTGCTGCTGCGGCTACCAAGACCTTTGCACGCTGACGCGGGCGGCTTTCCTACATGGCGCTGCTGGGTCTTTCTATAAGGTATGAGGCAGAGCACATTTTGGGCTTGGGTACAAGAAAGGAAAGAACATGTTTTTCAAGAAGCGACAAGTCAGCCTCTCCGATGTGAAGGGGGATGTGGACCAGCTGGTGGGCGATGTGCGCGCACTGCTGTCGGTCAAGGAGCTCGATGCGATCCCCGAGATCAAGCGCATCCGTGAGCGCATGGACGAAGGCATGGGCTTGGCCCGCGATTCCGCAGCCCGCGCCATTGCACAAACCAAGCACACCGCCGCCTGCACCGACAAATATGCGCATGACGAGCCCTGGCACATTGCCGGTGCCGCGCTGGCCATTGGTGTGGTGCTGGGCTACGCCGCCTGCCGCCGCTGATGGCAGCTGAAGGGGCAGGCGGTGCCGGCCCCTGGTGAACGCTGAAAACCTGCGCTGACCGCTTCTGGTCAGCGCAGTTTTTTTTGCGCTCTGCCCACCGGCAGCGCGCCGTGCGGCTTCAACGCCCCGGGTTGGCGAGGGGCATTGCACTGCCTGCGGGGGCCAGCGGGGTCAAGGGCTGGTCGGTGGAGGTGGCCGGGGGCGCTTCCACACGTTTGACCTGGGCATCCTGCTGGGCCTTGCGGTAGGCGGCCTCGGCATCCTTTTTGCAGACGCCGACGGCATCACCGCGCATCTCATTGCAGCGCTCCTTGGCAACGCGGTAGTCCACCTCGGCTCTGGCCACGCGCACCTGGTAGCTGTGGCCGGCATCGCCCAGCAGCTTGGCATCGCGCTCGGCCTGGGCCACGCGTTGGCTGCCTTTGGCATCCTCTGTGCAGATATCTCTGTCGTGGCCCTGCAGCGTCTGGCAATGGGCCATGGCCGTGCTGTACTGGGCCGCGATGCGCTCTGTTTCTGCGCGGATTTCCTCATCGCTCATCGCATAGGCAGTGGCGGCGATGCACAGGCCTGCCAGCGCGACGGCTGCTGCCGATAAAACGGGGGTGGTTGCTCTCTTGCTCAACATGCCCCCATCCTAGGACAGGGGCAGGCAAAGGCCTGACAGCAGCCGATGCCATCTGCCGTAGGACGAGGCGCGCCTGTCCGGCTACCCAGGCGGCAGAAGATATGCCAGCCAGTTATAGCTGCTAGGCCGCTGCACCCGTGGCTCATTGCCGTGTCTGTCCGCAGAATGGATGGCAACAGAACACGGGGAGCACTCCATGCCCACAGCGATTCCTTGCCTGCTGATGCGGGGCGGCACCTCCAAGGGGCCGTTCTTCAACGCCGCCCATTTGCCCCAGGATGTGGCCACACGCGACCGGGTGCTGCTCGCGGCGATGGGCTCGCCCGACCGCCGCCAGATCGACGGCATCGGCGGCGGGCATCCGCTGAGCAGCAAGATCGGCATTGTCAGCCGCTCGGCGCAAGCGGGGGTGGACCTGGAGTTTCTGTTTGCCCAGGTGCAGCCTGAGATGGACACGGTCGACACCCGGCCCAACTGCGGCAATATGCTGGCCGCTGCGGTTCCCTTTGCGCTGGCCACCGGCATGCTCCAGGCCCAAGGTGAGCGTGCCAGCTTTCGCGTATGGGCCCGCAACACCGGCATGCTGGCCGATATCACGCTGCCGCTGTCAGCCGGCCAACTGGCCGATGGCGGAGACGCCCACATCGATGGCGTGCCGGGCCGTGCTGCGCCGATCGAGATCTGTTTTCGGGAAACGGCGGGATCGGTCTGCAAGAGCCTGCTGCCCACCGGCAAGGCGCGCGATCGCATGACGGTGGCCGCAGAGGGCTGTGCGCCTTTCAGCGTGGAGGTGACCTGTATCGACAACGGCATGCCGCTGGTCCTGGTCCAAGCCGCAGATATGGGGGCAAGCGGCTATGAGACGGCCGCCGAGATCGATGCCAACCAGAATCTTCGGCGCCGGATGGAGGCGCTGCGCCTGCAGGCTGCGCAGGCCATGGGCCTGGGTGATGTCTCTGCCAAGAACTACCCCAAGATGACCCTGGTGGCGCCGCCCCGGCATGGCGGCGCGATCAGCACGCGCTGCCTGATCCCCCATGTCTGCCACGAAAGCATTGGCGTGCTGGCCGCCGTCACGGTCGGCACAGCGGTGCAGCTGCCTGGCACCGTCTGCGAGGGATTGGCCCGGCGGGCCAGCGGCGTTGATGCCGACACGCTCGCGATCGAGCACCCTTCGGGCGTGCTGAGCGTCAAGCTCAAGCCGGGCGCGGGTCAGGGCGATGCGCCGCCCCAGGTCGCCTTGTTGCGCACAGCAAGGGTGCTGATGCGCGGTGAGGTGCTGGTGCCCCGCGCCATCTGGGCAGGGCCCGCGTGATGCTGCGCGGCACCCAGCCAGGCTGCGTGGCGAGCGCTGGCCACGAGGAAAAACAGGGAGGAGCACGGCATGATTATTGATGTGCATGGACATTACACAACGGCACCTGCGGCCTTGGGCCAGTGGCGTGACCTGCAGATGGCCGGCCTCAAGGACCCGCGCCGGACGCCTCGGGCCGCCGATTTGCGTATCAGCGATGACGAGATCCGCGAAACCATTGAGAGCAACCAGCTCAAGCTGATGCGCCAGCGGGGGCTGGACATGACGATTTTCAGCCCGCGTGCCAGCTTCATGGCCCACCATGTCGGCGATTTCGAGACATCGAGCGCCTGGGCCGAGGTCTGCAACGAACTGTGCTTTCGCGTCAGCGAGCTGTTCCCCGACCACTTTGTGCCAGCTGCGATGCTGCCGCAGTCCCCGGGTGTCGATCCGCGCAGCTGCATCACCGAGCTGGTCCGTTGCGTGGAGCAATACGGCAATGTGGCGATCAACCTCAACCCCGATCCCTCTGGTGGGCACTGGACGGCACCGCCGCTGTCCGACCGCTTCTGGTACCCCATCTACGAAAAGATGGTCGAGTACGACATCCCCGCGATGGTGCATGTCTCCACCAGCTGCAATGCCTGCTTTCACACCACCGGCGCGCACTACCTCAATGCCGATACCACGGCCTTCATGCAGTGCCTCGACAGTGCGCTGTTCACGGACTTTCCCACGCTGCGCCTGCTCATCCCCCATGGGGGCGGTGCCGTGCCTTACCACTGGGGGCGATTCCGGGGCCTGGCGCAGGCGCTGGGCAAGCCCCTGCTCGAGGAGCACCTGCTCCACAACCTGTTTTTTGACACCTGTGTCTACCACCAGGCGGGCATCGACTTGCTGACCCGGGTGCTGCCGGCCAAAAACATTCTGTTTGCCAGCGAGATGGTCGGGGCGGTGCGCGGCATCGATCCGCAAACCGGCCACCACTATGACGACACCCGGCGCTATATCGAGGCCACACCGCATCTCGATGACGAAGGCCGGCGCCAGGTCTACGAAGGCAATGCGCGGCGCGTGTTTCCACGCCTCGATGCCGTGCTTCGCAGCCGGGGGCTGTAACGCGCCCACCATCCATCACCCATCCACAAGGAACCTGCAATGTATGAACTCGGGGTTGTTTACCGCCATATCCAGCGCGCCGACCGTGCCGCTGCCGATGGCCTGGCCCCTCTGGGCTCGGCCACGGTGCACGAGGCCATGGGCCGTGTCGGCCTGCTGCAGCCAGCGCTGCGCCCGATTGCCGCAGGCCAGTGTGTTTCTGGCACGGCAGTGACGGTGCTGCTCCAGCCTGGCGACAACTGGATGCTGCATGTGGCGGCAGAACAGATCCAGCCCGGTGACATCGTCGTGGCGGCCGTGACCTCGCCATGCAGCGATGGCTATTTTGGCGACCTGTTGGCCACCAGCTTCCAGGCCCGTGGTGCTCGGGCGCTGGTCATCGATGCGGGCGTGCGCGATACGAAGGCCTTGCAGGAGATGGGGTTCCCGGTCTGGAGCCGGGCCGTCTCGTCCAGGGGCACGATCAAGGCGACGCTGGGCTCGGTCAACATCCCGGTTGTCTGCGCCGGCATGTGGGTCACCCCGGGCGATGTGATCGTGGCCGATGACGATGGGGTGGTCTGTGTGCCCGCTGCCATCGCGCCTGCCACCTGGGAGACCGCGCTGGACCGCGAGCGTTTTGAGACGGCCAAACGTGCCCAGCTGGCCGCTGGCGTGCTGGGGCTGGACCTCTACCAGATGCGTGCGCCGCTGGCCAAATCCGGCCTGCGCTATATCGATTAAAGGGGTTGCATCATGTCCTTGTCTGTCAAAACCCCCGGCTGGCTGGATTGGCATCCCTGGCCCGCAAAGCCTGTGCTGCAGTTGCCCGATGGTGCCGTGGATGCGCACTGCCATGTGTTTGGGCCGGCCGCGGAGTTCCCCTTTGCCGCTGAGCGCAAATACACCCCCTGTGATGCGAGCAAGCAGCAGCTGTTTGCATTGCGTGACCACCTGGGCTTTTCGCGCAATGTGATTGTGCAAGCCACCTGCCACGGTGCGGACAACCGGGCCATGGTCGATGCCTGCAAGGCATCCGGCGGCAAGGCGCGGGGGGTGGCCACGGTGCGGCGCAGCATCACCGACCAGGAGCTGCAGGAGCTGCACCTGGCCGGCGTGCGCGGCGTGCGCTTTAACTTTGTCAAGCGCCTGGTGGATGTGACCCCGCAGGATGAACTCCAGGAAATCGCCGAGCGCATCGCCGCTTGGGGCTGGCATGTGGTGGTCTATTTTGAAGCGCAGGACCTGCCTGAGCTGTGGCCATTCCTGCGCCGCCTGCCCACCCCCGTCGTGGTGGACCACATGGGGCGCCCCGATGTCGGCCAGCCCGCCGATGGGCCCGAGTTCAGCATGTTTTTGCAGCGGATGCAGGAGAGCGACAAGCTCTGGTGCAAGGTCAGCTGCCCCGAGCGCCTGTCGCTGACGGGGCCGCAGGCGCTGCGTGGCGAGCGCCGCGCCTACCAGGATGTGGTGCCATTTGCGCGCCGGGTGGTCGAGGCCTTTCCCAGCCGTATGCTCTGGGGCACCGATTGGCCCCATCCCAATCTGAAGGGCCATATGCCCGATGACGGCTTGCTGGTGGATTTCATCGCCCAGATCGCCCCCACGCCAGAGCTGCGCCACCAATTGCTGGTGGACAACCCGATGCGTCTGTATTGGCCCGAGGAGGCATGAGCCCACGGGAGGTTTCCACGCGGATCCGCCCAGCGGGCCGCAGGCCAGGACCCTATAACAAACTTGGAAAGAAAAAATATGGCTTTAGAAAAACCCTATCTTGATGTGCCTGGCACCGTGGTGTTTGACGCCGACCAGTCACGCAAGGGCTATTGGCTCAACCAGTTTTGCATGTCCTTGATGCAAGCGGACAACCGCAGGCGCTTCAAAGCCGATGAGCGGGCCTACCTGGACGGCTGGGATATGACCGAGGAGCAAAAGCAGGCCGTGCTGGCCCGTGACCTGAACTGGTGCATACGCACCGGCGGCAATATCTATTTTCTCGCCAAGATCGGGGCCACCGATGGCAAGAGCTTTCAGCAGATGGCCGGCTCAATGACGGGCATGAGCGAGGAGGCTTACCGCGCAATGATGATCGCCGGTGGTCGCTCGGTGGACGGCTGCCGCTTTGTCAATGAGGCGGCAGCGGCGCCGGCGCAGCCCACCGGCGGCATCACCGGCAAGGGAGGGATCTGATATGGCCCGCATCAGCGCAGCGGTCTTCACCTCGCATGTGCCCGCCATTGGCGTGGCGATGGACCAGGGCCTGACCCAGCAGGCCTACTGGCAGCCGCTTTTTCAAGGCTATGAATATTCGCGCCGGTGGATGCGCGAGAACCCGCCCGATGTCATATTTCTGGTCTACAACGACCATGCAACGGCCTTCAGCCTGGACCTGATCCCCACCTTTGCCATCGGCACGGGCGCAGCCTACTCGCCAGCCGATGAAGGCTGGGGACCGCGGCCGGTGCCCCAGGTGGTCGGCCATCCTGAGCTGGCCTCGCATATCGCGCAGTCGGTGATCCAGCAGGATTTTGACCTGACCATCGTCAACAAGATGGAGGTGGACCATGGGCTCACCGTGCCCTTGTCCCTGATGTGCGGGGAGCAGCCCGCCGATGGCGGTGCCTGGCCTTGCCCGGTGATCCCGTTTGCGGTCAATGTGGTGCAGTACCCCGTCCCTTCAGGCCAGCGCTGCTTCAGCCTGGGCAGTGCGATCCGCAAAGCGGTCGAGAGCTTTGACGCCGACCTCAATGTGCAGATCTGGGGCACCGGTGGCATGAGCCACCAGCTGCAAGGCGCGCGCGCGGGTTTGATCAACCAGGAATGGGACAACTGCTTCCTGGACCAGCTGATCCACAACCCCGCCAGTTTGGCCAAGGTGCCCCATATCGACTATGTGCGGGAGGCGGGCTCCGAGGGCATTGAGCTGGTCATGTGGCTGATTGCCCGTGGCGCGATGGCCGATGTGGCCGATCCCGCAAGGCGGCCCAGCGTCAAGCACCGCTTCTACCACGTGCCGGCCTCCAACACCGCCGTGGGTCACCTGATTTTGGAGAACGGTTGAGAGGCCGCCATGTTTCTGACTTTCGCTATCCATCGCCCGGCTGCCAGCCCGGGCACTCCCACACCCTGGAGGACACCATGACACTTCGCCCCCTCAACGTGGCGCTTGCAGGCGCAGGCGCCTTTGGTCTCAAACACCTGGAAGGTATTGCGCTGATCCCCGGTGTGCAGGTCGTCTCGCTGGTCGACCCCGATCTGTCCAAAGCCCGCCAGGTGGCCGAGCACCATGCCATTGGGCATGTGGCCACCAACTTGCAAGACAGCCTGGCGCGGCCGGACGTGGACGCGGTGATTCTGTGCACGCCCACGCAGCTGCATGCCAGCCAGGCGCGCCAGTGCTTGCTGGCAGGCAAGCACGTGCAGGTCGAGATTCCGCTGGCCGACCGGCTGGAGGACGCGCTGGCGCTGGCCGAGCTGCAAAAATCCAGTGGGCTGGTGGCGATGTGTGGCCATACCCGCCGCTTCAACCCCAGCCACCAATGGATCCAGCAAAAGGTGCAGGCGGGCAGCTTCCGGCTGCAGCAAATGGATGTGCAGACCCACTTTTTCCGCCGCAGCAATATGAACGCCTTGGGCCAGCCGCGCAGCTGGACCGACCATCTGCTCTGGCACCATGCGGCGCACACGGTCGATTTGTTCGCCCACCAGGCGGGCAGTCCCATCGTGCAATCCCATGCCGTGCAAGGGCCTGTGCACCCCGAGCTGGGTATTGCCATGGACATGGGCATCGTGCTCAAGGCGGCCAATGGCGCCCTGTGCACGCTGAGCCTGTCTTTCAACAACGATGGCCCATTGGGCACCTTCTTTCGCTATATCGGCGACACGGGCACCTATGTGGCCCGCTACGACGAGCTGCTCGATGGCCGGGGTGAGGCCATCGACGTCTCGCGGGTGGACGTGTCGATGAATGGTATCGAGCTGCAGGACCGCGAGTTTTTCGCCGCGATCCGCGAGGGCCGACAGCCCCGCTCCAGCATCGCCCAGGTGTTGCCCTGCTACCAGGTTTTGCATGCTTTGGAGCAGCAGCTGCAGTAATATCGGCCCGACCATTCGTGAACCGCCTGCACTCCTTATCGCAGGCGGTTTTGGTTTTTCAGGAGAGATGATGAGCGAACGCCTTATTGGCCCCTTCCAGGTCGGCCCTGTCGCCCTGGGTTGCATGAACCTGAGCCATGCCTATGGCCACCCGGCCACGCAGGCGCAGGCCCAGGCGCTGCTGCATGCAGCGCTGGATGCAGGCGTCACCTTGTTTGATACTGCAGCACTCTATGGCTTTGGCGCCAATGAAGCGCTGGTCGGGCCGGTGCTCAAGCCGCACCGCCACCGCATCACCTTGGCGAGCAAGTGCGGTATGGCGGGTGTGCGCGGCGACGATGGCGTGATGCGCCGTGTGATTGATGGCCATCCCAAGACCTTGCGTCGCCATTGCGAAGACAGCCTGCAGCGGCTGGGCACCGATGTCATTGACCTGTACTACCTGCACCGCTGGGACCGGCGGGTGCCGATCGAAGAATCGGTGGGCGCGATGTCGCGTCTGGTGGAAGAGGGCAAGGTGCGGGCGCTGGGGCTGTCCGAGGTCGGGGCAGAGACGCTGCGGCGCGCCCATGCCACCCACCCGATTGCGGCCTTGCAAAGCGAGTATTCGCTGTGGTCACGCAATGCCGAGTTGGGAAGCTTGCAGGCTTGCCGCGAGCTGGGCATTGCCTATGTGGCCTTCAGCCCGATGGGCCGGGCTTTCCTGTCGGGCAAATTGCCTGCCGGCACCCAATGGGTGCCGGGCGATATCCGTGCGGGCATGCCCCGTTTTCAGCCCGAGGCTTATGCCAAGAACCTGCGACTGCTGGCGCCCATGCAGGCGATTGCCGAGCGCGCGGACTGCAGCCTGGCCGAGCTCGCCATTGCCTGGGTGCTGCACCAGGGCGAGCATGTGGTTGCGCTGCCCGGCACCACCGACATCGCCCATTTGCATGAAAATCTGCGCGGTGGCAGCGTGCGCCTGGATGCTGGCTTGCTGGCCGAGCTCGATGCCTTGTTTGCACCGCAGGCCATCGAGGGCGAGCGCTATGCACCAGCTTCGCAGCGCGAAGTGGATACCGAAAAGTTTGCCTTCGAGCAGGGCTGATGCCACGCTGACAGGGCGCTTGGGGCGCTGTGCAGAACGGGGAGCGGATCTCGCTAACTCCCCGTTCTGCTGTCCTGGGCGGCCTGCCCAGCCCGCGCGGCGGCGCTAGACCGTCAGGTAGCCGCCATCGACGGGAATCACGGCGCCGTTGACAAACGATGCCGCTGGGGAGCACAGAAACCCGATCACCGCGGCCACCTCGGACGCATGGCCCCAGCGCTGCATGGGGGTGCGAGCAAGGATGCCTGCCGAGGCCTTGGGGTCGGCCATCAGGCCTTCGCTCAAGGGGGTGGCAATCCAGCCGGGAGCGACCGCATTGACACGCACGCCCTCATGCGCCCAGGTTTGGGCCAACGAGCGCGTCAGCTGCACAATGCCGCCCTTGCTGGCGCTGTAGGCGGGGCGGTCCTTGCTGCCAAAGTAGCTGTACATCGAGGCCACATTGACGATGCAACCCTGGCGCTGCAGCAGATGCGGCGCAGCGGCCATCGAGGCCTGCATCACGGCGGTCAAATTGGTGTGCATCACCTGCAGGAAGGCCTCTGGCTGGTATTCCTGCGCATGGCGGCTGATGCCCGCTGCGTTGACGAGCGCATCAAGCCGGGGCAGCTCGGCGATCGTCTGGCTCAGCTTGGCGCTGTCACAGACATCGAGCTCCAGGCACTGGATGCGGGGATGGCGCGGTGCATGCAGGCCCTGCGCGTCCAGCCCCAGCGCCAGCACAGAGGCGCCGGCATGGGCAAAGTGCAGCGCGGCGCTCGCGCCAATGCCGGAGGTGCCTCCGGTGATGAGAATGACATTTTCTTCGATAGTGGACATTTTTGGTGGTTCCTATGGCCGGTGGTTGCAGCCCGCGCTCGGGCGTGTGCCTGGGCCCGGGCTGATGAGAATCTTGATCTGGGACCGGTCCTGCACCAGCGCTGCAAAGCCGTCGCGCACCGCCAGCTCCAGCGGCATGGTTTGGGTGATGATGCTGCTGGGGTCAAAGGCGCCGGCCGCGATGAGCCCGATCAACTCCGGGTACACATCGCGGTAACCGACGCTGGCCACCAGGCTCAGCTCGCGATTGACAGCGTCAAAGGCGTCGAGCCGCGCCTCGGGCATCAGCCCCACCATCACCATGTTTCCGCCTTTGCGCAGCGCGCGCAATGCGCCTTCGAACGTGGTTTGCAGGCCGGCGGCTTCAAAGCTGGTGTCTACGCCCAGGCCCGCAGTGGCCGAGGCAATGGTGTGCCGCAACTCGCGCGGCGTGAGGCCCTTGGCATCGATGGCGTGGCTGGCGCCTGCCTGCGTGGCCATGTGCAGGCGCTCGGGTGATACATCCACCGCAATGATGGTGTGCGCTCCTTGCAGTTTGGCGAGCGTGACCAGCAGCAGCCCGATGGGGCCCAGCCCGAAGATGGCGCAGCTGGCGCCTGCGGCCAACTGGCTGCGGCGCAGCGCATGCAGTGCGACGGCGGCGGGCTCCAGCACAGCAGCCTGCTCCAGGGTCACCGCATCGGGCAGGCGATGGAGCATATAGCTGGGCACCACGGCAAACTCGGCCATGCCGCCGTCGCCCATCAGCCCGGCAAAACCCATATCGGCGCAGAGGTTGTAGGCGCCGCTGCGGCAGTAGGCGCAGTGGCTGCAGCGGTACTCGGGCTCCACCGCCACCCGGTCGCCCACTTGTAGGCCGGTCACCTCGCTGCCCAGCTCGACCACCGTGCCACAGAACTCGTGGCCCAGCGTCAACGGCGCGCTGCGCCCCGACACGGCATGGGCGGTGCCGACCGGGATGGCATGGGGGCCTGATTCGTATTCGTGCAAGTCGCTGCCGCAGATGCCGCAGTACTGCACCGCAATCCGTACTTGCCTAGGGCCGGGGCGTGGGATGGGGATCTGCTCCAGGCGCAGATCCTGGGCGCCATGCCAGCGCAGCGCGCGCATCATGGCGCAGCTCCTGCAGCGGCACGGCGCTGCAGCACCAGCGGCGCCGTTTCCTTCAGGCCCAGCGCGAGCAGCCCGGCCACCAGTGCCCCGGCAGCCGCTATCCACATGGCAACGGGCAGGCCGAAGCGGTCGGCCGCCAGGCCCGCGGCGGTGGGGGCCACAAAGCCGCCCACCAGTTCGCCCGCGCCCATGATGAGGCCCAGCGCCCCCGTCAACACCCGGGGCGGCACGGTTTCAGCCGGCACCGTGGCCATGAAGAGGGTGAAACACCCCAGGCCGGTATAGGTGAAGAACACCACCGCCCCCAGGGCGATGGCCGAATCCCCATAGATCAGCGCGATGGGGCACAGCGCAGCAATCGGTGCAAAGATGGCCAGCGCTGGTTTGCGTCCGATCCGGTCGGAGATGGCAGGTACCGCAAAGCCCCAGAACACCCAGGCCGCTCCCAGGCAGCTCATCACCAAGCCCATGTCGCCCGGCGAAAACGCACGGTACTTGACGAGAAAGGTGGGCGCAAACGAGATGATGATGATGAACCAGGTGAGGAAAAAGCAGCTGATGAGCATGCACAGCAGCACATTGCGCTCGCGCAGCAGGGCCCAGCGGTTGATCGGCGCGGGCTTGGCGTCTGCGGCAGGGACACCACCCGGGTGTTCATGCACCCAGCGCCAGATGCACAGCGCGATCAGCATGCCGGGGATGACGGTGACATAAAAGGCCACGCGCCAGCCAAAATGCGTGGCCAGGCCAATGACCACCGGCGGCCCGATCATTGCGCCAATCAGGCCGGCCGACGAGCCCTGCAGCAGGCCCATGTTGAGGCCGCGCCGCGAGGGCGTGGAGCTTTGGATCATCAGGGACTGCGCAATGGGCAGCACCGGCCCTTCAGCCAGCCCCATCAGCGCGCGGAACACCAGCAAGCTGATGAAGCCCGCTACGAGCCCGGACAGGGCCGAGCAGATGGAAAAGCCCAGCACGGACACCACCAGCAAGGCCTTGCGCTTGGCGCGCGCATCGGACCAGGCGCCTGCGATCGCTCCGGAGACGGCCCAGGTCAGTGCCAGGGCCGAGGAGATCATGCCCAGCTGGGTCTGGCTCAGATCGAGCTCGTCTTGCATGAAGGGGAACAGGAAGGACAGCGCCAGGCGGTCAAAGAAGACAAAGCCGAATGTCAGAAAGAGGATCAGCAGCAGCCGGTTCTCATAGGTCCATAGCGCGCGGATGGAGGATGGTTTCATGGCGTTCTCCAGGCTCTGCATCCGTTAGCGGAAGAGCTTTTCGACGGCCTCGGCGCCCAGGCCCACCTTTTCGTAGTGGGCCTTGCACATGGCGATGTAGGAGTGCACATCAAAGTAGCCATCGGGCTTGCCTTGTTCATCCAGCCAGATCAGCGGCCCTTTGACGATGAAGAAGGCCCGCATCGGCTCGGGATGGTCGAAGGCCACCAGCGTGTGGCCTTCGCCGGGGGTCTCGTAGACAAAGTCACCTTGGGTCGCGGTCCAGTCGTGCTCCAGGTAGCCCCATTTGCCCGAGATGGTGTAGGCAAAGACTTCATGGGGGTGGTAGTGGCGATTGACCAGGCCCGCTTTCTTGGCCATCAGGATGTCGCACCACTTGTTTTGTGACGGCGAAATCCACAAGGGGCGGGAGAACACGGTGTCGGTGAACGGCACATACAGGCGCTCGTCTTCCGGCACCGCGTTGGGGGTGTAGACCTCGGGGAGCGCATCGGGCATGAAGGGGTTGGCAATGGGGCTGAGGTGTTGCCAGAACTCGGTGTTGGCTTTGTCGACCATGGTGAATCTCCTTGGGATTGAGGGAAGGGTTGGGGGCGCTGCCATGCAAGGCCTGAGGCGGCATGGAGCGGAAAGGAAGGGGATGCAGCCGATCGCCGCAGTGACGCTGCTGCTTGAGGGGCCCGATGCCCGGAAAGCGGGTGCAACCCTGGTTTACAAGGCCTGCACGAGGGCCGGCCTTGTAACCAGGGCAAGTCAGTTCTTGACTGACGTGGGGCTGGGCTCGCTTGCGACGCGCCTCGTGAACGCGTGGTCTGCGCTGGCATCGATCCGCTTGGGCTTCATCCTTGGGTCTCCTAGCCTTCTGTGTTGTATGAAGAGTCCCATTCTGTGGAAGATGCCCCCAGAGTCCTAGGTGGCAGCGCAGCTAGCAGCTATAGCAAAATGGCATAATAATAGTTAAAAGTTATTAATATTTCATAAATAAAATGGAATACCTATGAATTTGCAGCAAATCGAAACCTTTGTCGCGGTGGCAGAAACCGGCAGCTTTAGCAAGGCGGCCCTGTTGTCGGACGCGGCGCAGCCGGCGCTGAGCCGGCAGGTGCGGGCACTGGAGGTGGAGCTGCGTGAGACCTTGCTGATCCGCACCGGGCGCGGTGTGACCTTGACGGAGGCCGGAAGGCGTTTGCTGGAGCACAGTCACACCATCCTGCAGCACGTGGCCCAGGCCAAGGAGGACCTGGGCTGTGAGCGCGATGAACCCGTGGGCCGCATCGTGGTGGGGCTGCCGCCCAGTCTGGCCAGGCGGCTGACGCTGCCGCTGATCCAAGCGTTCGGCAGCAAAATGCCCAAGGCCCGGGTGGCGATCGTCGAGGGCTTCTCCGTTCAGATGGCCGAGTGGCTGGCCTCGGGGCGCATGGACCTGGGCCTGGTCTATTCGCCCGAACCCCATCCGCATATCGAGATCAGCCCGGTCCTGCAGGAGGGCCTGTGTCTGGTGGGGCCCGCCAGTACGCTGGGCGCCCGCCCCAGCATCGCATTCAAGGATCTGTCGGAGTTTCCGCTGATCATGCCGCAGTACGGCCAGATCTTTCGCAAGCTGATGGAGGCCCAGGCCAGGCTGTCGCAGGTCAAGCTCAATGTGGTCTGGGAGGTGTCGAGCGTGCCGGCCATCTTGGATTTGGTGCGCGGCGGTTACGGCTATGCGGCCTTGACACGCAGTGCGCTCGACGGGCATGCAGTGGGTGAGCGGCTGGTGGTCGCGCCCATCGAGTCGCCAGCGGTGATGATCAACCTGTGCCTGGCGCAGTCGGCCAAGCGAAAAGCCACGCCCTTGGTGCGCTGCACTGCGGCCGTGTTGCAGGCCCTGACCACCGAGGTCTGTGCGCAGGCCCGGCCCAGCGCGCCCGGCGAGGGCCCCGGCAGCGACAGCGGCATGTCATCGTAATTTTGTGTAGCAATGGGCCAGGTGCCTGGGGGCAGGGCTGCAGCGCTCCTTACAATGCCTGAGCCCTGTGCATAGGCCGCATTTCAGCGGGGTGGGGCGGCCTTGCAGGTCGCTTTGCTGCCACACTCCGCTCGGGTTCTGTGTTGGCACCTCTACAATGCAGTGCAACTGATTCAATGACATGAAGATACTGCTTTGTAACGATGATGGTTATCAGGCGCCCGGCATCGTGGCGTTGCATGATGCATTGCAGGCGGTCGCTGATGTCGAGGTGGTGGCACCAGAACACAACAACAGTGCCAAATCGAATGCGCTGACCTTGCATTCGCCGCTGTATGTGCAGCGCGCAGCCAATGGCTTTCGCTATGTCAATGGCACACCGGCCGACTGCGTGCACATTGCGCTGACGGGACTATTGGGTTATCGGCCTGATTTGGTCATCTCCGGCATTAATAACGGCGCCAATATGGGCGATGACACCATCTACTCCGGCACCGTGGGCGCGGCGATGGAGGGCTATCTGTTCGGTATCCCGGCGATGGCCTTCTCGCAGATCGACAAGGGCTGGGGCGAGCTGGAATCGGCCGCCAAAAAGGCCTGCGAGCTGGTGCAGCAGTTTGAAGCGGCCAAGCTCGTGACCCTCAAGCCCTGGCTGCTCAATATCAATATTCCCAACCTGCCGTTTGACGAGATCAAGCCGCTCAAGCTCTGCCGTCTGGGGCGCCGGCATTCGGCCGAGAAGGTGATCACCCAGACCAGCCCCCGGGGCGAGACCATGTACTGGATCGGCAATGCCGGCCTCGCGCTCGATGATGCCGAAGGCACCGACTTCCATGCGGCGGCGTCCGGCCATATGGCGATCACGCCGCTCAAGGTCGATTTGACCGACCATGACAGCCTCGCTTACTGGGCGCAGACGGCGACCAGCCTGCGCAGCAAGGACCTGGAGGTGCCAGGGTGACCTTGCGCAAGCCAGGCTTTCCTGCCCGCGGTGCCATGCCTGTGAGCACCAAGCCACAGGCCAGCAGCGTGCATCGGCAATGGGCCCGGCTGCCTGCGGAGTTGTCGCCCGTACCGATGGCGGTGCGCGAGTCGCTGGGTCCGGAGAGCGTGGATTTCACCTCGGCGCGCTGGCGCATGGTGCAGCGCCTGGCCGCATCTGGCGTGGAGCACACGCGGGTGCTCAAAGTGATGAATTCCGTGCTGCGCCACCAGTTTGTTGACAGTGCACTGGCGGTTCAAGCCTATGAGGACACCAGTTTGCCTATAGGATTGGGGCAAACCATCTCCAAACCCAGTGTGGTGGCGCGGATGTGCGAGCTACTGCTGCAATCGCCTGCGGGGAAAATGGGCCTGGGCCGCATTTTGGAGATTGGCACGGGCTGCGGCTACCAGGCGGCGGTTCTGAGCCTGATGGCCAAGGAGGTGTATACCATTGAGCGGCTGCGTGCGTTGCATGAAAAGGCGCGGGTCAACCTGCGGCCTTTGCGGCTGGCCAATGTGCACCTGATCCTCGGTGATGGCATGCTGGGTTTTGAAAAGGGCGCGCCTTATGCCGGGATCATCGCCGCGGCCGGCGGGGATTCGGTCCCCCAGGCCTGGTGTGACCAACTGGCTGAAGGCGGCCGGCTCGTGGCCCCGGTGATGGGGCCGGGCCAACAACAGGTTTTGCTCGTCGTGGACCGCAGTGCTGATGGATTTCAACGCACGGTTCTGGAGCATGTTCATTTCGTACCCCTAAAATCGGGGCTTGGTTAAGAAGGATAGGTATGTTGGATTCACGTGGTGTTTTGACGTGGGGTGCCAGTGTGGTGGCAGCCATGGTGCTGGCAGGGTGCGGTAGTACATCGCTGAACCAGGCGCCCGTGGAAGATCGGGGCTCTTCGGCAGGCCGCACGCCGACGTCGACCACGGCCACGCCGCCGCGCATCGATCCGGCCACCCTGCCTGGCGCAGAAAACGCCGGCAAGCCCGGTTACTACACCGTCAAGCCCGGCGAGACCCTGATGCGCATTGCCGCTGACAATGGCCAGAACTGGCGCGACATTGCCCGCTGGAGCAATCTGGAAAATCCCAATGTGATCGAAGTGGGCCAGGTGCTGCGCGTGGTGCCGCCGGTGAGCGCCACTGCCAGTGCGGCCCCGGCCGCGACTGCGCCTGCTGTGACCGGTGCGAACACGCCAGCGGCCACGCCTGCACCGGCCCCAGCGCCTGCTGCCGCAGCTTCTGCGCCGGCCGCAGCCGATGGCAACCTGGGCTTTATCTGGCCGTCGTCGGGCACCGTGATTGCGGGCTTTGACGATGCGCGCAACAAGGGCCTGGACATTGGTGGCAAGGCCGGTGACCCGGTCGTGGCAGCCGCTGACGGCCGTGTGATCTATTCGGGTGCCGGCCTGCGCGGCTACGGCAACCTGATCTTGATCAAGCACAACAACACCTACCTGACCGCCTACGCCCACAACCAGACCTTGCTGGTCAAGGACGACCAGGTGGTCAAGAAGGGCCAGAAGATTGCCGAGATGGGTAGCTCCGACGCCGACCGCGTGAAGCTGCACTTTGAGGTGCGCCGCCAGGGCAAGCCGGTCGATCCATCGCGCTACCTGCCTTCCCGCTGATGCCGGGCACTTCTTCGAAGCCGACATCGCCGCCCGCCGACGATGTCGGCTTTTCCCATTTGGACGATGCCCCATTGTCCTCGGCGGAAGGCGATGAAGAGTCGGCGGAGGTCGAGGCCCAGGCCTGGGAGAGCCGCACGGTCGTAGCTGGGGTGGACGAACACGGCATGCGCCTGGACAAGGCACTGGCGCAGTGGGTGCCCGAGTTCTCGCGCAGCTACCTGCAGGCCTTGCTGCTGCAAGGCGCGGTGCTGGTCAATGGCAAGTCGGGCCTCAAGCCCAGTGCCAAGGTCAAGGCCGGTGACCAGGCGGTGGTCGAGCTGCGTCCCACGCAGCAAAGCCAGGCCTTTTTGCCGCAGGATATTGCGCTCGATGTGGTCTACCAGGACGAGCACCTGCTCATCATCAACAAGCCCGCCGGCATGGTGGTGCACCCGGCACCGGGCAACTGGAGCGGCACCTTGCTCAATGCCTTGCTGGCCTACGACGCCAAGGCGGCCCAGCTGCCGCGCGCGGGCATCGTGCACCGGCTCGACAAGGACACCAGTGGCCTGATGGTGGTGGCGCGCGAGCGCCAGACCATGGATGCGCTGGTCAAGCTGATTGCCGCACGCGATGTGCGCCGCAACTACCTGGCGCTGGGCCACAAGCCCTGGCAGGGCGCGGCGCAGACCTCGGTCAGTCTGCCCATTGGGCGCGATCCGCGCAACCGGCTGCGCATGGCGGCGGTCGATCTGGCTCAGCACCCGGGCAAGCCGGCGCGTACCGATATCCGCCTGCTCGTCAATGGCGAGCAGGGCTGCGCGGTGTTTTGCAGCCTGCACACCGGGCGCACCCACCAGATCCGCGTGCACATGGCCTCGCTCCAGCACCCGCTGCTGGCCGATACGCTCTACGGCGGCACGCCAGCGGCCGGTATGGAGCGCCAGGCGCTGCATGCGCTGCGGCTGGCCTTTGTGCATCCGGTCACCGGGCAGAGCATGTCCTGGTTCGCGCTGCCGCCTGCTGATATCACCTCGGCGATGGAAAATTGGGATCTTCGGTATAATTTGGCCCAATTGGCCTAAGCGCTGCCCCTGCAGGTCTGGTTTTTGACCAGCGCAAACCCGGAGTTTGCACACTGCAGCGGTGGCGCCCAGTGCCGGCGGCTATGGGCGCTTATGCCTGCGCCGTGATCTTGGCCATGCAAACGCGGCCCTCTTGATACGCATTCCTTTGTCTCAACACGCAGCCCGCGCGCTGGCGTGCCAACAGGGATTTATCGCATGCATACTTTGGAAGCAAAACGGGTGCTGGAGACTGCGCTGATCTGCGCGCCCCAGCCCATCACCGTGCGTGAGCTGCGGGGATTGTTTGCCGATGATTTGGGAACGGACACGCTCAAGGTGCTGCTGCAGGAGCTGCAGCTCGACTGGTCACACCGCGGTGTGGAGCTGGTGCAGGTGGCCTCGGGCTGGCGCTTTCAGAGCCGGCCGGAGATGCGGGAGTACCTCGATCGCCTGCACCCGGAAAAGCCCCCCAAGTACTCGCGTGCGACCTTGGAGACCTTGGCCATCATTGCCTACCGGCAGCCGGTGACCCGTGGCGATATCGAAGATATCCGGGGCGTCACCGTCAACAGCTTGATCATCAAGCAGTTGGAGGACCGGGGCTGGGTGGAAGTGATTGGCTACCGGGAGACCATCGGGCGGCCTGCGCTGCTGGCGACCACCCGGCAGTTTCTGGATGACCTGGGTCTGCAGTCGCTGGACCAGCTGCCCGAGTTGGACAGCAGCAACCAGCCGCAGACCATGTTTGACAGCCTGCCGCTGGAAGCTGCGCCGGACGAGGCAGCGCCGCAGGATGCCGGGCCGCCGGATGCCGAGGCTTTTGAGTTGGTGGGCGAGTCGATGCCGATGGCAGCGCCCGCTGGCGATGTGGATGTGTTGGAGAGTTTGCAAGATTTGCAGGACGCGCAGGATTTACAAGACGCGCAGGATGTGCAGACCTCACCGCTAGGTGAGGCTGCCGATGATGAAGATGCTGCCGCCAATCTGGCGGCTGAGGCCCAGGCGGCCAGTGGCGAGGCAGATGCCCCCGCCGCAGCGGCCACACCAAGAGATACGGATCCTCTGGACCGTGTTGACGATGCACATAATTCCGCACCAGGCGGGGTAGAAAAGCAAAAAGATGATAAGTGATACCAGCGATATGAATGCGCCCCAGGACGGAGATAAGGCCTTGCAAGAAGGTGCTGCCCCGTCAGAAAAGCGCCGTGCGCCGCGCAAGCGTGCCGTGCCCGCGCAAGCGGCAGCGGCCGACGAATCCCAGGCGGCGGGCGCCGACGCAGGCGAGGCTGATGGCGATGCTGCTGCCCAGTCTGCCGCCGAGCCGCGTGCGCGCCGTGATGGCGAGCCGCGCGTGAGCCGTTACCCAGCCCGTGCCCGCCGTTTCCGCGAGCGTGATGGACAGCCGCGTGATGCACAGGGCGCAGAAGGCGATGCGCCACCGGCCCGTGGCCGTGGTCCTGCGGGCCGCCCGCAGCGCGATGCCGAATCGGAAGGCTATGCCTTTGAAGATGTGGTGGCCGGCGCGCTGGAAGCGGCGGAAGACTCGGACACCCCCGCGCCGGTCAAGCGCGTGCTGCAGCCCCATGTGGAAGCGCCCAAGCTGCACAAGCTGCTGGCCCAGGCCGGCATGGGTTCGCGCCTGGAGATGGAGCGCCTGATTCTGGAAGGCCGCATCTCGGTCAACAACGAGCCGGCACACGTCGGTCAGCGCATTTTGCACAGCGACAAGATCCGTGTGAATGGCAAGCTGATCACCTTCCGCATCGAGCAGCCGCCAGCGCGCGTGCTCGCCTACCACAAGCCGGTGGGCGAGGTGGTGACGCATGACGATCCACAGAACCGCCCGACGGTGTTCCGCAAGCTGCCCCGCGTCTCGCACGGCAAGTGGCAGTCCATCGGTCGCCTGGATCTGAACACCGAAGGTCTGCTGCTGTTCACCAACTCGGGTGAATTGGCCAACAACCTGATGCACCCGCGCTTTGGCCTCGAGCGCGAGTACGCGGTGCGCGTGCTGGGCGCATTGACCAATGAAGAAAAGGCCTTGTTGCTTGCGGGCGTGAACCTGGAAGACGGCGTGGCGAGCTTTGGCTCCATCGACGACGGCGGTGGCGAAGGCGCCAACTGCTGGTACCGGGTCACCATCTCCGAAGGCCGCAACCGCGAAGTGCGCCGCATGTTCGAGTCGGTGGGTCACGCGGTCAGCCGCCTGATCCGTATCCGCTACGGCGCCATGGTGCTGCCGCGCGGCCTGCGCCGGGGCTCCTGGGTCGAGCTCGACCAGCGTGACATCCAGGCGCTGACCGTGGCTGCCGGTGGCGTGGCTGAGCGCAAACCCCGTGAGCAGAATTCGGCTGGCCGGGGCGGACGCAGTGACAACCGTCCCCAGCACAACGGCCCGCGCCCATCGGTGGGCCCGGCCAAGAACACCCGGGGTGGTGGCTTGCGCAAGGCGCCTGAGAAGCGCAGTACCCAACCCGATCCGATGAAGACCTCGCTGGGCTACATCGGTCACGACAGCCTGACGCGTCAGCGCCAGGGCCAACGCAAGAGCGGTGGCGGATTCAAGCGCGGTGGAAGGTCGTAGTCACGCCGCTGACTTCCAGGACACCGTACAATCAAAGGTTTGCTTTTAGAGCAAAAAATCCATCAACAGGAAATTTATTATGGCAATCGAACGTACCCTCTCGATCATCAAGCCCGATGCAGTGGCTAAGAATGTTATCGGTCAAATCTACGCCCGCTTTGAAGCTGCTGGCCTGAAGATCGTGGCCGCCAAGCTGGTGCAACTGTCGCGTCAAGACGCTGAGCAGTTCTACGCTGTGCACGCTGCCCGTCCTTTCTTCAAGGATCTGGTGGATTTCATGATCTCCGGTCCTGTGATGATCCAGGCTCTGGAAGGCGAAAACGCCATCCTGAAGAACCGTGAGCTGATGGGCGCTACCGACCCCAAGAAGGCTGACAAGGGCACGATCCGCGCTGACTTCGCTGACAGCATCGACGCCAACGCCGTGCACGGCTCTGACGCCGCTGAGACCGCCGCTGTGGAAGTGGCGTTCTTCTTCCCCGGCATGAACGTTTATTCCCGTTAATTGACATGTACGCGGCCGCAAGGCCGCGTGGCATAGGTAAGTGGCCCGAGCGTATATCCATGACCACCAATTTGCTTGATTTTGATTTGGCTGGTTTGACCGCCTTTTGCGAAGGGCTGGGAGAGAAGCGCTTCCGGGCCACGCAGCTTTTTCGCTGGATCCACCAGCGCGGTGCAGCCGATTTCGACCAGATGACCGATCTGGCCAAGTCCCTGCGCGAAAAACTCAAGGGCACGGCCCATGTCACGGCGCTGCCCGTTATCACCGAGCATGTGTCCACCGACGGAACGGTCAAGTGGCTGTTCGACGTGGGTGATGGCAATGCCGTCGAATCCGTATTCATTCCCGAAGATGACCGTGGCACCTTGTGCGTCTCTTCGCAGGCCGGTTGCGCGGTGGGATGCCGCTTTTGCTCGACAGGGCACCAGGGCTTCAGCCGCAACCTGACCACCGGCGAAATCATGGCGCAGCTGTGGTTTGCCGAACACGCGCTGCGCAAGCGCCTGGGGCGCGACGAGCGCATCATCTCCAACGTGGTGATGATGGGCATGGGCGAGCCCCTGCAAAATTACACAGCCCTGGTGCCTGCGCTGCGCACCATGCTCGATGACCATGGCTATGGTCTGTCGCGCCGCCGCGTCACCGTCTCCACCTCGGGCGTCGTGCCGATGATGGACCGCCTGGCGCAGGATTGCGCGGTGGCGCTGGCCGTGTCGCTGCACGCCCCCAACGATCCGCTGCGCAATGGCCTGGTGCCGCTGAACAAGAAATACCCGCTTGACGAGCTGATGCAGTCCTGCCGCCGCTACCTGGAGTTTGCGCCGCGTGACTTCATCACCTTTGAGTACTGCATGCTCGACGGCGTCAACGACCAACCCGAGCATGCCCAGCAATTGATAGCACTGGTGCGAGAGTATGCGGGCAACGGCGGGGCATGGTGCAAATTCAATTTGATTCCATTCAACCCTTTTCCAGCCTCGGGTCTGTTACGATCACCTGCCAGTCGGGTGACGGAATTTGCCAAGATGCTCTCGGACGCGGGCGTTGTGACCACCGTGCGCAAGACCCGGGGTGACGACATCGATGCGGCCTGCGGCCAGCTCGCTGGCGATGTGAAAGACCGTACCAAAGCGGCAGAACGCATGGCCAAGAACCGGGTCATACCGCTGGCGCAAGTCTAGAAATAGTCCAAACAGTTTGAGGAGGGTGTGCATGCAAGAGGCTGTGACAATAGGGCAACCGAGGGTACATCGCCTCACGGCTGCCGCCTTGCTGGGTTTGGCCCTGGTAGGCGGTTTGTCGGGCTGTGGTACCAGCAGCAGTACGGCCCGTGAGGATGCCGCCTATGTCACCCAATCCGATGAGACCGAAATCCATCGGCGCGCGCGCATCCGCCTTGAGCTCGCTGCCAACTATTTCCAGTCTGGCAAGACCACGATTGCGCTCGACGAGATCAAGCAGGTGCTGGCGCTCGACCCCAACAGCGGCGATGCCTACAACATGCGTGGCCTCATCTATATGCAGCTGGGCGAGCCCGATATTGCCGCTGAGAGCTTCAGCAAGGCCCAGTCGCTCAAGCCCACCGATGGCGACATCATGCACAACCACGGCTGGCTGCTCTGCCAGGAGAAAAAATACGAGGCTGCGGACCGCTATTTCAACCAGGCCCTGGTGCAGCGCCAGTATTTTCAGCAAGCCAAGACCTTGATGGCCCAGGGCCTGTGCCACGAAGCGGCCGGCAAGCCTGCCGAGGCCGAGGCCAGCTTGCTCAAGGCCTATGAATACGACGCGGGCAACCCCATCGTCAGCTTCAACCTCGCCAAGCTGCTGAACCAGCGCGGCGATGCGCGCCGTGCGCAGTTCTATATCCGGCGCCTGAACAACGGTGAGCTGGCCAATGCCGGGTCCTTGTTCCTCGGTATCCAAATTGAAAAAGCCCTGGGCGACGGAGCGAGCGCACGTGCGCTTGCTGCCCAATTGCAAAAGCGTTTCCCCGACTCCAAAGAGGCGGCACGTATCGCTGGTGGAGGCGTGCTGTGATCGAGTCTGATATCCAAGAAGCAACGAACGCCAACAACGCGGCCTCGGGTGCCCCCCTGAGCGCTGGCGAGATGCTGCGCCAGGCGCGCGAGGAGCTGGGCTACCACCTGCCGGCCGTAGCCGCGCACCTGAAGGTGTCGGTGCACAAGCTCGAAGCGCTGGAAGCGGGCAATTGGAGTGCCTTCCCAGATGTGGTCTTTGTGCGTGCGCTGGCCTCGGCGGTGTGCCGTGTGCTCAAGATCGACCCGGCGCCGGTGCTTGCCCAACTGCCCAAGCCGCCAGGCAAGGACCTGAGCCCGGGCGTGGAGAGCGTCAAGACCCGCGTGGCCGTGGGCCCGGCGCAGAGCAAGAAAAATGATTTCCCCAGCAGCAAGCCCTTTCCCTGGATGGGCGTGGTCGTGCTCCTGATCGTAGCGACCGTCGGCGTGCTGTTTTATCCGCAGCTGGCGGACTACTGGAAGAGCCGGACCGCCGCGTCTGCGCCGGCGCCGGCACGCTCGAACAATGTCGCCGGTGTGGCTGACCAGTCCGAGCCGGTAGCGCTGGGCGGCAGCTCGACCGACCCGGTGCCCGAGGCGCCGGCCAATGGCGCGGCTGACGCCGGTGGCAGCGCTGCGCTGGCTGGCCAGCCCAGCCCAGCGGCTGCGACTGCGGCTGCGGCTGCGGCCCCTGCGCCGGCTGCTCCTGCGGAAGGCGCGCCGTTGCTGCATTTCAAGGCCAGCCAGGACAGCTGGGTGCAGGTCAAGGAAGCCAGTGGCAAGGTGGTGTTTGAGAAGACCATCCGCGCTGGCACCAGTGAAGATATCGCGGCCACGCCGCCGCTCAAGCTCATCGTGGGCAATGCGGTGGGCGTGGAGATGCAGCTGCGCGGGTCGGCTTTTGATCTGAAAAAAGTGACCAAGGGCAGCACCGCCCGTTTTGAGGTGAATTAAGTGCAAGAAGAGAACATCCTGTTGCCCGTGCCCATGGTGGCGCCGGCCGCCCGCAAAAGTCGCCAGGCCCGTGTGGTCTGGGGTGACCGGGTGGTGACGGTCGGGGGCGATGCGCCGGTGCGCATACAGTCGATGACGAATACCGATACCGTGGATGTGATCGAGACGGCCATCCAGGTCAAGGAGCTGGCGCAGGCGGGCTCGGAGATGGTGCGTATCACCGTCAACACGCCCGAGGCCGCAGCAGCGGTGCCCTATGTGCGCGAGCAGCTCGACCGCATGGGCGAGAACGTGCCGCTGGTGGGTGATTTCCACTACAACGGCCACCGCCTGCTCACCGATTTCCCCGACTGCGCCAAGGCGCTGTCCAAGTACAGGATCAACCCGGGCAACGTGGGCAAGGGCGACAAGAAGGACAAGCAGTTCGGCCAGATGATCGAGGCGGCCATGCAGTACGACAAGGCCGTGCGCATTGGCGTGAACTGGGGCAGCCTGGACCAGGAGTTGCTCGCCGAGCTGATGGACGAGAACAACCGCCGCGCGGTGCCCTGGGATGGGCGCCAGGTGATGTACGAGGCGCTGATCACCTCGGCCATTTCCTCTGCGCAGCGTGCCGAGGAAATGGGCCTGAATGGCGACCAGATCATCCTGTCCTGCAAGGTCAGTGGGGTGCAGGATCTGGTGGCGGTCTACCGCGGCCTGTCTGCGCGCTGCGACTATGCCTTGCACCTGGGGCTGACCGAGGCGGGCATGGGCACCAAGGGCACGGTGGCCTCGGCCGCTGCGCTGTCGATTCTGCTGCAAGACGGTATTGGCGACACCATCCGCGTGTCGCTGACCCCGCAGCCGGGTGAAGCGCGCACGCAAGAGGTGGTGGTCGCCAGCGAGATTCTGCAGGCCATGGGCATGCGCAGCTTTGTGCCCAGCGTCACCGCCTGCCCGGGATGCGGCCGTACCACCAGCACCACCTTCCAGGAGTTGGCGCGCGACATCGACCAGCACCTGCGCTCGCAAATGCCGGTCTGGCGCGTGAAGTACCCCGGCGTCGAGAAGATGAAGGTGGCCGTGATGGGCTGCATCGTCAATGGCCCCGGCGAGAGCAAGCATGCCGATATCGGCATCAGCCTGCCGGGCAATGGCGAGTCGCCCGCCGCTCCCGTCTTCATCGACGGCGAAAAGGCGCTGACCTTGCGTGGTGACCGCATTGCGCAGGAGTTCCACGAGATCGTGCAGGCCTATGTGGAGCGCCGCTACGGGGCTGCCAAGGTAGATAATTGAGAGCTGCACTTGCTGGCCTGGCAAGTGTTTGCAAGCATACTGAACAGAGAGATTGAAGCCCATGGGCATGAATGAAAAGCTGGCCGCCATCAAAGGCATGAACGATATCCTGCCGCCCGATTCGGCCATGTGGGAATGGTTTGAAGGCAAGGTGCGCGATGTGATGGGGCGCTTTGCCTACCGCAATATCCGCACGCCGCTGGCCGAGCACACGGCGCTGTTTGTGCGCGGCCTGGGCGAGGTGACCGATATCGTCGAGAAGGAAATGTATTCCTTCGAAGACCGGGCCGACAAGCATGGCCAGGCCGAGCACCTGACCCTGCGTCCCGAAGGCACGGCCGGCGTGGTGCGTGCCGTGGTCGAGAACAACCTGCTCTATGACGGCGGCAAGCGCCTGTTCTACATCGGCGCGATGTTCCGCCGCGAAAAGCCCCAGCGCGGCCGCTACCGCCAGTTCCACCAGGTGGGTGTTGAAGCCATGGGTTTTGGCGGCGCCGAGCTCGATGCCGAGGTGATCCTGCTGGCCGCGCAGCTGTGGAAGGACCTGGGCATTGAAGGCGTGCGCCTGGAGCTCAACAGCCTTGGCCAGCCCGAGGAGCGCCGCGCGCACCGTGAGGCACTGGTGGCCTATTTCGAGCAGCACACCGAGGTGATGGACGACGAGGGCAAGCGCCGCATGTACAGCAACCCGCTGCGCGTGCTCGACACCAAGAACCCGGCCATGCAGGCGATGGTCAATGCTGCGCCCCAGCTGCTTGATTTTCTGGGTGAGGACTCCAAGGCCCACTTGAAGGCCGTGCAGGACATCCTGGACGCCAATGGCGTGGCCTGGTCGGTCAACCCGCGCCTGGTGCGCGGCATGGACTACTACAACCTGACGGTGTTCGAGTTCATCACCGACAAGCTCGGCTCGCAAGGCACGATCTGCGGCGGCGGCCGCTATGACTATCTGATCGAACAGATTGGCGGCAAGCCCGCGCCCGCTGTGGGCTGGGGCATGGGCATCGAGCGCGTGCTCGAGCTGATCAAGGAGCTGAATATCCAGTGGGATCGCCCGTCTATTGACGCCTACGCTATCCTGCCGGACGCAGCCCTGCTGCCGCAGGCCATGCGCGTGATCCAGACCCTGCGACAAGCCGGTGTGCGGGTGCAGATGCATGGCTCGGCCGTGGCAGGGAGCCTGGGCAGCATGAAGTCGCAGTTCAAGAAGGCCGATGCCAGCGGCGCCGCTTGCGCGCTGATCTTTGGCAGCGACGAGATGCAGCGCGGCATGGTGACCGTCAAGCAACTGCGTGATGGCGAGGGCGCCCAGGCAGAACGCGCTATTGATGCCGTGGCCGATTGGGCAGCGCAATTGCGCGCATAAGCGCAATCGCAGCGGCAAGCTTTTTTTTTGATTCAACTCCATTAGAACAATATGGCAACGCATTTAGATCTGGAAGAACAGGAACAGATAGACCAGCTCAAGCACTTCTGGAACAAGTGGGGCACCTTGATCACCACGGTACTGGTGATTGTGCTGGGTGGCTTTGCCGCCTGGAATGGCTACCAGTACTGGCAAAACCGCCAGGCATCGCAAGCGAGCGCACTGTCGTCGGCGGTCGAATCGGCCGTCAACTCCGGTGACAAGACCCGTATCGACCAGGCCTTTGGCGACCTGCGCAGCAACTACGGCGGCACCGTGCAGGCAGCGCATGCCGGTCTGCTGGTGGCCAAGGCCGCGGGTGACAAGGGCCAGATGGACGATGCCAAGGCAGCGCTCACCTGGGTGGCCGACAATGCATCGGACGAAGGCCTCAAGGCCACCGCCCGCGTGCGTTTGGCAGCCGTGCTGCTCAACAGCCAGGCTTATGACGAGGCGCTCAAGGTGCTGGGCACCAAGATGCCGACCGAGTTCGATGCCGTGGTGGCAGACCACAAGGGCGATGTCTTCCTGGCCAAGGGCGACAAGGCGCAAGCCATCGAGTCGTACAAGGCGGCCTTGCAAAAGACCGAACCGGGCGTGGAATACCGCAACGTGATCTCCGTCAAGCTCAATGCGCTGGGCGAAGATCTGAAGTGATGGATGGCAGAAGGCAGTGCGCATGAAACAACAACAGGCATATGCTGCAGCAGCTGCTGCAGCCAAGGTTTTGACGGTATCGGCAGTGGCGCTGGCCATTGCGGGCTGTTCTTTGTTCTCGTCGGACAAGCGCAAGCCCACTGAGCTGGAGCCCAATGTCGCACTGCTGTCTGTGCAGCAGGTCTGGACGCAGCGCATTGGCAAGAGCAATCCCACCTTGGTGATGAATGTCAGCGGCAAGGTGGTGACCCTGGCTTCGGCCGACGGCCAGGTGGCTGCGATCAATGCCGACACCGGTGCCGATCTGTGGCGCGTCAACGTGGGTCAGAAGCTCTCGGCGGGCGTGGGCAGTGATGGCAAATGGGCCGCCGTGGTGACCGAAGACGGCAACCTGGTGGCGCTGACCCAGGGCAAGGAAATGTGGCGCAAGCGCCTGCCAGCGCGTGTCTATACCGCGCCGCTGGTGGCGGGCGAGCGCATCTTTGTGCAAAGCGCGGACCGTTCGGTGCAGGCCTTTGATGCGGCCTCGGGCCAGGCTCTGTGGAGCCAGGCCAAGACCAGCGAAGCGCTGGTGCTGCGCCAAAGCGGTGTGCTCACCGCCTACCAGGACACCCTGGTCGCCGGCGTGTCGGGCCGCTTTGTTGGCATCGACCCCAACACCGGCGCCCTGCGCTGGGAAGTGCCGATTGCCAGCCCCCGTGGCACCAATGACGTCGAGCGTCTGGTGGAACTGGTGGGTGGCGTCTCGCGCCAAGGCTCGGTGCTGTGCACGCGTGCCTACCAGATGGCCGTGGGCTGTATCGATGCCGCTACTGCGCAGCTGAGCTGGACGGTGCGTGCCGACGGTATCAATGGCATCTCGGGTGATGCCGATGTGGTGGCCGGTGCCGATGGCAATGGCGTGATCACGGCCTGGGCGCATGAGGGCGGCAGCGTGGTGTGGACGAGCAATCGCCTGCGCTACCGCAAGCTGAGCCAGCCGCTGGTGCTGGGCCGCTCTGTGATTTTTGGTGATAGTTCGGGCACGGTGCATATGCTGTCCAAGAAAGACGGCTCGCCGCTCAACCGCTTCTCTACCAACAGCTCCGGTATCTCCGTGGCGCCGGTAGTGGCGGGCAACACCATGGTGGTGCAGACGAATGACGGCGCGGTGTATGGCTTTCGGCCCGAGTAAGAAAAGAAAAAGTAGTCAGGAATGAAGCCAGTTATTGCTTTGGTGGGGCGCCCCAATGTGGGCAAATCCACCTTGTTCAACCGCATGACAAAGTCGCGCGACGCCATCGTTGCCGACTTTGCCGGGTTGACGCGTGATCGCCATTACGGCCAAGGCCGTCAGGGCAAGCACGAATACATCGTGATCGATACCGGTGGTTTCGAGCCCGATGCGACCAGTGGCATTTTCAAGGAAATGGCCAAGCAGACCCGCCAGGCCGTGGCCGAGGCGGATGTGGTGCTGTTCGTGGTCGATGTGCGCCTGGGCCTGTCGGCCCAGGACCATGAGATTGCCGGCTACCTGCGCCGCCTGGGCAAGCCCGCCATGCTGGTGGGCAACAAGGCCGAAGGCATGAAGGACGGCGGCCAGTTGGCCGAGTTCTATGAGCTCGGTCTGGGCGAGGTGTTCCCGGTCTCGGCCGCGCACGGCCAGGGCATCCGCACCATGATCGACATGGCGCTGGAGAAATTGCCTTGGCTCAATCAGGACGAGGACGCAGAGCCCGAAGAAGATGAGAGCGTCATCAAGCTGGCCGTGGCAGGGCGCCCGAACGTGGGCAAGTCCACCTTGATCAATACCTGGCTGGGTGAAGAGCGCCTGGTGGCCTTTGACATGGCCGGTACCACGCGCGATGCGATTGCGGTGCCGTTCGAGAAGAATGGCCAGAAGTTCCAGCTGATCGACACCGCCGGTTTGCGCCGCAAGGGCCGCGTGTTCGAGGCGATCGAGAAGTTCTCGGTGGTCAAGACCTTGCAGGCCATTGAAGGGGCCAACGTGGTGCTGCTGCTGCTCGATGCCACGCAAGGCGTGACCGACCAGGACGCGCACATCGCCGGCTACATTCTGGAGAGCGGCCGCGCCGTGGTGCTGGCCGTCAACAAGTGGGATGCGCTTGACGATTACGGCCGCCAGATGCTGGAGCGCTCGATCGAGCTGCGCCTGTCCTTCCTGAAGTTTGCACCGCTGCACTTCATCTCGGCCAAGAAGCGCCAGGGCCTGGGCCCGCTGTGGACTTCGATGACCCAGGCGCACAAGTCTGCCCTGTGCAAGATGCCAACGCCCGTGCTCACGCGCGTGCTGCTGGAGTCGGTGCAGTACCAGACGCCCAAGAAGATCGGGCCTTACCGCCCCAAGCTGCGCTATGCGCACCAGGGTGGCATGAACCCGCCGGTGATTGTGATCCACGGCAATTCGCTCGAACACATCACCGATGCGTACAAGCGATTCCTGGAAGGGCGTTTCCGCAAGGAATTTAATTTGATCGGCACCCCCTTGCGGATTGAATTCAAGACCTCACATAACCCTTACGCTGACAAAGATTGATAGCGTACAAGTGAGATGAGGTCTGATCCACAGACCCATCACATGGAAAAAACCATTTATCGTTCAGTTAGGATGCCACTGTGGTAAGGTGGCGTTTTACAACAACACTGTCCGAACACGGAGAATATCGTGAGCAACAAAGGCCAACTTCTGCAAGATCCCTTCCTCAACGCTCTGCGCCGCGAGCATGTGCCAGTGTCCATCTATTTGGTCAACGGCATCAAGCTCCAAGGCCAGATCGAATCTTTTGACCAGTACGTTGTGCTGCTGCGCAACACCGTCACCCAGATGGTGTACAAGCATGCGATCTCGACCATTGTCCCCGGTCGTGCCGTGAACTTCTCGGCACCTGACTCGCAAGACAACGAAGCCGCAGCCTAACGCTTTTGATAGCACAACACTCGCGCAATCCGCGGGTGAGCAGCTCTACATCATTGAGTAATCAACAAAATTCCAACGACAAAAAATCCACCCCGGTCATGCTGGTCGGGGTGGATTTTGGTTTTCCGCACTTCGATTCCGAACTCGAAGAGCTGGGACTGCTGGCCCAAACGGCTGGCCTGAACCCGGTTGCGCGCCTGGTGTGCAAGCGCAAGGTGCCCGACGCGGCGCTGTTTGTGGGTAGCGGCAAGGCCGATGAGATCCGCCTGGTGGCGCAGACCCATGGTGCCACCGAGATCCTGTTTGACCAGGCGCTCAGCCCGGCCCAGCAGCGCAATCTGGAGCGCCATCTGCAGATGCCGGTCAACGACCGCACCTTGCTGATCCTCGAGATCTTTGCGCAGCGCGCACGCAGCCACGAGGGCAAGCTCCAGGTCGAACTGGCCAAGCTGCAGTACCTCAGCACGCGCCTGGTGCGCCGCTGGTCGCACTTGGAGCGCCAGCGCGGCGGTATCGGCACGCGTGGCGGCCCGGGTGAAACGCAGATCGAGCTGGACAAGCGCATGATCAACGATGCGATCAAGCGCACCAAGGACCGGCTGCTCAAGGTCAAGAAGCAGCGCGCCACGCAGCGCCGCCAGCGCCAGCGCAACGACACCTTCAATGTCTCGTTGGTGGGTTACACCAACGCCGGCAAATCGACCTTCTTCAACGCCGTGGTCAAGGCCCGCGCCTATGCAGCCGATCAGCTGTTTGCGACCTTGGACACGACGACGCGGCAGATGTACCTGGAGTCGGCACAGCGCTCCATCTCCATCTCCGACACGGTCGGTTTTATTCGTGACCTGCCCCACGGGCTGGTCAATGCTTTCGAGGCAACCCTACAAGAAGCGGTCGATGCAGATCTGCTGCTGCATGTGGTCGATGCCTCCAACCCTGCCCACCCGGAACAAATACAACAAGTCCAAAAGGTTCTTCGGGAAATTGGGGCAGAAAACGTGCCGCAGGTTCTGGTATTCAATAAACTGGATGCCATTGAGCCAGACCGGCGGCCACCAGCGCTTGCAGACAGCTATGAGCTCGATGGGGTGCAGGTTCCACGATTCTTTGTCAGCGCAGCCAAGGGGCAGGGGCTGGAGGCCGTGCGCGAGCACCTGGCCCAGGCCCTGGTCGCTCGCCAGGCAGCGCTCGATGCGGGTGATGCCTGGGAGATAGCCCCAGACGCTGATGACGAATTGCTGGGAAATGCCTCCTAGGGCTGCCACAATGGCTGCTTGCATGCGCTTGTAACGCTGATTCATAGAGACATCGCTAATGAAACTTCATTCACGTTTTCCGCGCCTGGCCTTGCTGCCGCAGGGCCTGCGCGGAATGTTTAACCTGAACGATCCTCGCTGGGGGCGGGGTGACGATGGCAAGGACGACAGCAGCAATGCAGGTCAAGAGCCATCTCGCCCGCCCTACAACCCGCCCGAGCAGAACAACCGGCCCAACGCGCAGCGCCCCGGCACCAGCGGTGCCCCGGATCTGGACGAGCTGTGGCAGGACCTGAACAAAAAGCTCGGTGGTTTGTTCGGTGGCGGTAAAGGCGGCGGCACGGGCCGCGGCAGTGCAGGGCAGCCGCCCGAGTTCAAGGGCGCAGGCGTTGGCCTGGGCCTGATCGTCGGCGTTGCCGCACTGATCTGGATGGGCACCGGCTTTTTCATCGTGCAAGAAGGCCAGCAAGCGGTCATCACGCAGTTCGGCAAGTACCACAAGACCGTCAATGCCGGTATCAACTGGCGCCTGCCATACCCAATCCAGCGCCATGAGCTGGTCTATGTTTCGCAGATCCGCTCTGCCGATGTGGGCCGCGACAGCATCATCAAGACCACTGGTCTGCGCGAATCGGCGATGCTGACCGAAGACGAGAACATCGTCGAGATCAAGTTCGCCGTGCAGTACCGCCTGAGCGATGCCCGTGCCTGGCTGTTCGAGAGCAAGGCGCCGGCAGACACTGTGATCCAGGTGGCTGAAACCGCCGTGCGTGAGGTGGTGGGCAAGATGAAGATGGATGCGGCGCTGGCCGAAGAGCGCGACCAGATTGCGCCCCGCGTGCGTGAGCTGATGCAGGTCATCTTGGATCGCTACAAGATCGGTGTCGAGGTCGTGGGCGTCAATCTGCAGCAAGGCGGCGTGCGTCCGCCCGAGCAGGTGCAGGCGGCATTCGATGATGTGCTCAAGGCCGGACAAGAGCGTGAGCGCACCAAGAACCAGGCCGAGGCCTATGCCAACGATGTGGTGCCACGTGCCACCGGTACGGCGTCGCGTCTGATGGAAGAGGCTGCCGCTTACAAGGCCCGGATCGTGGCGCAGGCCCAGGGTGATGCCCAGCGCTTCTCGTCGATCTACACCGAATACCAAAAGGCGCCGGTGGTCACGCGTGACCGCCTGTACCTGGAAACCATGCAACAGGTCTACAGCAATGTGACCAAGGTGGTGGTCGATTCCAAGCAAGGCTCCAACCTGCTGTACCTGCCGCTGGACAAGATCATGCAGCAGACCCAGGGCGGCGCTGCGGCAGGCGATGCTGCTGCCAGCTCGAACGCGTCCACGACCAGCGCACCGGCGCCCGCACCATCGGTGCCCGATGCCCGTGCCCGTGATACCAGCCGTACCCGTGACCGCGAGTCGCGCTAGGAGTGATTTGTGAATCGAATGGGATTTTTAGCTTCAACCGTCCTGGTGGTGCTGGCCTTGCTCAGCTCCACCGTGTTTGTCGTCGATCAGCGGCAGTTCGGCATCAAGTATGCGCTCGGCCAGATCAAGGAAGTCATCACGGAGCCGGGCTTGAACTTCAAGCTGCCGCCGCCGCTGCAGAACGTGACCTACCTGGACAAGCGCCTGCTGACCTTGGACAGCACCGACACCGAATCCATGCTGACTGCCGAGAAGCAGCGCGTGGTCATCGACTGGTATGTGCGCTGGCGCATCACCGATCCTTCGGCCTATATCCGCAATGTGGGTACGACCGAAGGCCAGGGCGCGATCCAGCTCAACCGCGTGGTGCGCAATGCCTTCCAGGAGGAAGTCAACCGCCGTACCGTGCAGGACATGATCTCTGGCAAGCGCGAGCAGACCATGGCCGACGTCAAGCGCGAAGTGCTCGAAGCGGTCAAGGGCAGCAAGCCTTGGGGTATCGACATTGTGGACGTGCGCATCACACGCGTTGACTATGTGGAGGCCATCACCGAATCGGTCTATAGCCGTATGGAAGCCGAGCGCAAGCGCGTGGCCAATGAGCTGCGTTCGACCGGTGGTGCCGTGGGTGAAAAGATCCGCGCCGATGCCGATCGCCAGCGTGAAGTGACGGTGGCCAATGCCTACCGTGACGCCCAGGCGCTCAAGGGTGAGGGCGATGCCGAAGCGGCCAAGGTCTATGCCGATGCCTTTGGCAAAGACCCGCAGTTCGCGCAGTTCTACCGCAGCCTGGAGGCCTACAAGTCCAGCTTCAACAAGAAGTCGGACGTGATCGTGGTCGATCCATCGTCCTCGGATTTCTTCAAGGGCTATCGCTCGTCCGGCACCAAGTAAGCCCGGCCCAGCGCTCCACCAAGCCACTTTGCATACGCAAAGTGGCTTTTTTCATTGGGGTTTCTTATAGCATCGCTAGGCGCTGGGTTCTGTAATGGCCGCAAAGGCGCAGTGCCGAGAGCAGGAAATGCGGATCGCCCGCTGTCATCCCTGTAGAATCACGTTTTTAACAGCCCTCCCAATTCCCCATGTCTGCTTGGATCCTTCCGGATCACATTGCCGATGTGCTGCCTTCTGAAGCGCGACACATCGAAGAGCTTCGGCGTGGCCTGCTCGACACGGCTTGTGCTTACGGCTACGAACTGGTGATGCCCCCGCTGCTGGAGCATCTGGACTCGCTGCTCTCCGGCTCCGGTGAAGCGCTGGACCTGCTGACCTTCAAGCTGGTGGACCAGCTCTCCGGCCGGACCCTGGGCATCCGCCCTGACACCACCCAACAAGTTGCTCGCATCGATGCCCATTTGCTCAACCGCAAGGGTGTGACGCGTCTGTGCTACTGCGGGCCGGTGCTGCATGCCAAGCCCGATCGCCCCCATGCGACGCGCGAGCCCTTGCAGTTTGGCGCTGAAATCTACGGCCATGCCGGGGTAGAGGCGGATGTGGAGGTGATCGCGCTGGCGACCGCGTCGCTGCGCGTGGCCCAGCTGCATGATTTCTCGGTGGACCTGGCCGATGTGCGCATCGTTCAGCGCCTGCTGGCGGGCTTGCTGGTGGATCTGCCCACCCTGCGCCGCGTGCATGCGGCGCTGGCGGTCAAGGATGCCTCCGAGCTCGCTGCGCTGACCCGTGATTTTCCGCAGGCCCAGCGCGATGGGCTACGTGCCTTGCTCAACCTGTATGGCGATGTGGAGGTGCTGGCCGAGGCTGAAAAGGCCCTGGCAGCCATCCCGGGTGTGGCACCGATTCTGGCGGACCTGCGCCAACTGGCCAGCCGCATCGACAGCCCGGCTGTGACGTTTGACCTGGCCGATCTGCGCGGCTACTCCTACTACAGCGGCATGCGCTTTGCCATCTATGCGCAAGGCGTGACCGATGCGCTGGTACGTGGCGGCCGCTACGACGAGGTGGGTGCCGCTTTTGGCCGCAGCCGTCCTGCCGTTGGTTTCAGTCTGGATATCAAGCAGCTGGTGCCGGTGGTCGAGCCGCGTCCCCTCAAGGCTGCCATTCGCGCGCCCTGGGTGGACCGCCACGATATGCGCGAGGTCATCGCCCGCCTGCGCCAGACCGGTGAAACCGTGGTCTGCGCCTTGCCTGGGCATGACGATGAAGTCGATGAATTCAATTGTGACCGCGAACTGGCCGAAGTCGATGGCCAGTGGATCGTGCGCAGCATTTAACCGTATTTTGTTCTTGGATGGGAAAAGACATGGCTATCTCCAAAGGTCGCAACGTTGTTGTGGTTGGCACTCAATGGGGTGACGAAGGCAAGGGTAAGTTGGTCGATTGGCTGACGGAGAGCGCACAAGGTGTGGTGCGCTTCCAGGGTGGCCACAATGCCGGTCACACCTTGGTCATCAATGGCGTGAAGACGGCACTGCATCTGATCCCCAGCGGCATCATGCGTCCCGGCGTCAAGTGCTACATCGGCAATGGTGTGGTGCTGTCCGTGGGCAAGCTGTTTGAAGAAATCGAAGGCCTGGAGAAGGCCGGCGTTCAGGTGCGTGATCGCCTGCGCGTGTCTGAAGCCTGCCCGCTGATCCTGCCTTTCCACCAGGCATTGGATCTGGCCCGTGAAGCGGCCCGTGAGCAGGGTGGCGTGCAAAAGATCGGCACCACCGGCAAGGGTATCGGCCCGGCCTATGAAGACAAGATTGCCCGCCGTGCACTGCGCGTGCAAGACCTCAAGCACCCCGAGCGTTTTGCTACCAAGCTGCGCGAGCTGCTGAGCCTGCACAACCACATTCTGGTGAGCGTGCTCGGTTCGCAGAAGTTCGACTTCGGCCCGCAACTGGCTCCCTACATGAAGAATGGCGAGATCCAGTTCGACGCCGTCTACAACGAAGCCATGCAACACGCCGAGCTGATCAAGCCGATGATTGCCGATGTCTCGTCCGAGCTGAACCAGGTGCATTCCGAAGGCGGCAACCTGCTGTTTGAAGGCGCGCAAGGCTCGCTGCTGGATGTGGACCACGGCACCTACCCCTATGTGACCTCGTCCAACTGCGTGGCTGGCAATGCGGCTGCCGGTGCGGGCGTGGGCCCAGGCCTGCTGCACTATGTGCTGGGTATTACCAAGGCATACTGCACCCGCGTCGGTGGTGGTCCGTTCCCGACCGAGCTGGAATGGCAAAAGGAAGGCACGCCAGGCTGGGTGATGAGCACCGTGGGCGCAGAGAAGGGCGTCACCACCGGCCGCTATCGCCGCTGCGGCTGGTTTGATGCGGCCTTGCTCAAGCGCTCGGCCCAGATCAACGGCCTGTCCGGTCTGTGCATCACCAAGCTGGATGTGCTCGACGGCATCGAAGAGCTGCAGCTGTGCGTGGGCTATGAGCTCGATGGCGAGCGCATCGACCTGCTGCCACTGGGTGCAGACGACATCGAGCGCTGCAAGCCCATCTACGAGGCCATTCCCGGTTGGACCGACACCACCGTGGGTGTGACCGAATACGACAAGCTGCCCGTCAATGCGCGCCGTTATTTGGACCGTATTGCCGAAGTCACCGGTGTGCCCATCGCCGTTGTCTCGACCAGCCCGGATCGCGACCATACGATCCTGATGCACAACCCCTACCAGGCCTAAGCCCTGGTTGCTACTTTTGATTGAGGAAACCCATGCTTACTGAAGACGGCAAGCACTTGTATGTCAGCTACGACGAGTACCATGGCCTGATTGAAAAACTGGCCATCAAGATTCACCAATCGGGCTGGGAGTTCGACACCATCTTGTGTCTGGCTCGCGGCGGTATGCGTCCTGGCGACATCCTGAGCCGTATTTTTGACAAGCCCCTGGCCATCATGTCGACCAGCTCCTACCGCGCCGAGGCCGGTACGCAGCAGGGTCACCTGGATATCGCGCGCTTCATCACCACCCCCAAGGGTGAGATCGCTGGCCGCGTGCTGTTGGTCGATGACCTGGCGGACTCGGGTCACACGCTCAATGCCGTGATCAACATGCTCAAGAACAACTACGCGCCCATCACGGAGCTGCGCAGTGCGGTGATCTGGACCAAGGGTGTTTCCACCTTCACGCCCGATTACTCGGTGGAGTTCCTGGCGACCAACCCCTGGATCCACCAGCCGTTCGAGGGCTACGACAGCCTGCGTCCAGAGAAGTTGCTGGAGAAGTGGAAGGTCTGATCGGCCACTGCAGTTGAAAAAAATTGCAATTTCATGAAAAGCTGTCGGTAAATGTCTATACAATAGCGTCTATCGACAGCACGATGCCTTGCAAAGCTGCCAGACTCGAAAGAGGGCGGTTCGCAAGGTTTG
>NZ_JBBGZC010000016.1:0-137668 GCF_037479395.1 Comamonas sp. MYb21
GGTTGGGAGAGGGGGGCGGGTTGGGGCGGGCTTTCGCGGTGATCGCGCTGATCGCCGTGGTCGCTGTCAGGGGCTGCCTCGCCCGTGTGGGTGTCGCCATCCGCATCGCTCACCGGCAAAAAGCCAGGGCTGCGGTGCCACCAGCCGCCTTCGATGCGCTGCGGGCCCAGCAGCAGCTGCAAGGGGCCGTGGTAGAGCGGCCGGCTCTGGCTGTCTTGCAGCAGTTGCAGGGGGGTGGGCAGCAAAAAGCTGGGTTGGGCAAGGGGCGGCACATGCAGCGGTGCATGCAGCCGTGAATGGGGCTGTGCAGCGGGTGGGGCGGCCTTGGCCTTGCCGGCGGGCTGCGCGGGGAGCCACTGCACCTGCCACTCGGGGCGGTGGTCGGGCCGCAGCAGCGGGCGCTGCACCTGGTCTTCGCCCAGGCGGGCGGTGATGCGTTCGAGCACCTGCTCCAGGCTTTCGCCATCGGCGGTTTTGTCGGGCAGCAGGCTGGCGCTGCGCTCTTGCAGCGCTTCGGGCGCACCGGCATGCAGGCTCAGCTCGCCCACGGGGGCTTGCAGCTCTACATGGGCCAGGTGCTCTTGCAGCAGGCGGCACAGGTGCTGCAGATCGCGCGTGGTGCTGGCGGTGTGGATGGTCAGCTCGCCGCCATCGCCCACATGACGGGAGCGCATTGCATCATGGCACCAGCACAGCCGAAAGCTGCGCACGCCGGCGCGCTGCGCCGCCAGCCAGCCGCACAGCTGCAGCAGCAGGTGGCGCGCGCCATGCATCAGCGCATCGGCCTGGTCGATGCGCATGGGCAGCTCCAGCCGGGCATCAAAGCGGGCGGGCAGGCTGATCCAGGGGTAGCGGTCGGGCAGCAGGCCATGGGCCTGGTCGAGGGCTTTCAAGATGCCCGTATCCATGCGCCGGGCCAGCGCGCCCCGGGGCAGCGCATGCACGGAGCCCAGGCTCTGGCAGCCCAGCTGGCTCAGCAGCTCGGCATGGCGGGCCACCGCATCGATGGCCTGCAAGGGCAGGGGCGCCAGCACCTGGGGCAGCGGCTGGCCCATGCCATGGCGGATGCCGCAGCGTGCCAGCGCAATGGCGGCCAGGCTGGTGGGGGCCCAGCTGATGGCCTGCACGCCCAGCTGCCGGCTTTCGCGCAGCAGGCGCCGGGCCAGCTGCTGGCGGCCGCCAAACAGGCGCTCGCTGGCCGAGAGCTCCAGCACCAGCGCATCACCAAACACACTGTCCGAGGGCACGCAGGCCAGGCGCGGCGTGAACTGCTGCGCCCACAGCGCCAGGCCTTGCATGTTGGCGCTGGGCGCGGCGGTGGCGGCCTCAGTGCTGCAGGCTGGATGGCTGGGCGCGCTGGCGGCGGGGTGGGGGAGTTGGGGCAGCAGGGCGGCCCAGATCGCTGTCATGGTCTGGCAAGAGGATGGCTCTGGTCGAGGTGGTGGAAGGAAGGGTGGCTGGCTGCGGCACGGTGCCGGGCCACAGGCGCGCGGGCAGCACGGCTTGCAGGCTGGGCGGCACGGCGGGCAGCTCCAGCGTGCCTTCGTGCACAGGGCCCCGGCGTTTGAGCAGCTCCAGCTGCAGCGACCAGGGCTGGCTGCTGCGCACCAAGAGGCGCAGCGGGGCGGCCGAGGCCTGGTGCCGGCTGCTCTCGGGCCGGAACACAAACACCAGGCCTTCAAACTGCTGGGCGCTGATTTGCAGGCGGCGTATCTGCTCGGGCTGCACCTGGGGCAGCCAGGCCAGCAGCGCGGCCGCTGCATTGGCCCGGAGCAGCTGCTCCAGCGCCCAGAGCTGGTCTTGCGGGCGGCTGCCATGGATCCAGACCAGCTGCCCAGGCGCCAGGCCGCTTTGCGCCAGCCCGCTGGCATGGGGCGGCAGCGGCGGGCCCAGTGCGATGACGGGTTTGTGCGGCGGGCACTGTTGCAGGGCCTTGCCGGTCAGGCGCCACTCCAGGGTGCCGGCCTGGGGCTGCAGCACCTCCGTCAGGCACTGGCTGGGCCAGCCCTTGCCGGGCAGCTGGGCATCGAGCGCATCCCAGCCGGTGGGGATGCCCGCCATCGGCGCGCGCACCAGGTGGTCGCCGCGCCAGAGCTGGGCGGCCACCGTGGGCGGCAGGGACAGGGCATCGAGTAGAGGCATGGCAAATAACTGTATATATGTACAGTATAAGAGCTTGCGCATGGCTTATGTGTAACAGCGGGCGGGCCTGCGCCGGGCTGTAGGACGGCAAAGCCTGTGTATGTCTTTGAAAACAAGCCCCTGCAGCTTTGTTTTGAAGCGAAGAACGTGTTTACGATCTCCTCGCGCCGCGACAGCGGTTTTGCGGGATGGGATGCTAGGCGCAATACCGCAGCAATAGCCGCGCTATTGCGAGGATTTGCAACAACGCAGACCGCCCGAAAAACCCCTGTCCCTACGGGTTGAAGTGAAATCGGGCGATTTCTGCGCGCTGGCTCTTGCTTGCACCCCGGTGCAAGCTGCGAACCAGCCCTTCGAACTCATCCCGATTGCACTTCAACGCGGCTGCGTAGAGATCGTAAACACGTTCTAAGAGCCAGCCCGGGTAAGATCGCGGTACATGCAAATACCAGAACCCCACGACTCTGCCGACCGCCCTGCGCCGCCGTCTTCTGCCGCCTCTGCGCGGCGTGCGGCCGTGGTCGATGGTGTGGCGGTGGACGGCCTGGCGCCGGTGCCGCATCTGGAGCGCAAGGCCGGGGCATTGCTGCTGTTTACCTTGCTGCTGATCCTGGGCTCGGCCTTTTACCTGATGTATGCGCGCGGCGTATTTGAGCCCAAGCAGTCGCTGATCCTGACGGCCGATGACTCCGAGGGCGTCTCCATCGGCCTGGACATGACCTTCTCCGGTTTTGCGATTGGCAAGGTCAGCAAGATCGAGCTGGCGCCTGATGGCACGGTGCGCATCCATGTGGATGTGCCCGAGAAAGACGCGCACTGGCTGCGCAGCAGCAGCGTGTTCACCCTGGTCAAGGGCCTGGTGGGCGGCACGACGATCAAGGCCTACTCGGGCATTTTGGATGACCCGCAGCTGGAGGATGGCGCCGTGCGCGCGGTGCTGTCGGGCGATGCGACGGCCGAGCTGCCGCAGCTGATGAGCAATGCCCGCCAGCTGCTGGAGAACCTGAACATGATGACCTCGGCCGGCTCGGCCTTGGGCGGCACCCTGGAGCAGCTGCGTGACCTGAGCACCAAGCTCAACGGCCCCAGCGGCGCGCTGGGCGTGGTGATGGGTGGCGATGCCGAGGCGCGCAAGATATCGCAGACCCTGGACCGCACCAACCAGCTGCTGGCGCGCCTGGATGGCCTGGCCAAGAATGCCGACAAGCAGGTGTTTGGGGCCGATGGCGTGATGCCCGAAGTGCGCGCCACGGTGCAGCAGCTCAATGCCGTGCTGGGTGATGTGCGCGGCAGCTTGAAGAAGGTGGATGCGGTGCTGGTGGAGGCCCAGGCCGTGGGCGCCAATGCCAAGGATGCCACCAACCAGCTGGGCGATTTGCGCGCTGATGTCGAGGCCAATCTGCGCAAGGTGGAAGGCATGCTGACCGAGCTGAACCGCAAATGGCCGTTTGCCAAAAAGGATGCCGAGGTGCGACTGCCATGATTGCCATCACCACCCGCCTGGCCGCTGCACTGCTGGCCGCCGCTGTGCTGGGCGGCTGCGCCAGCGGCAAGAAGGCGCCCGACTGGGCGATCAACGAACAAGGCGCTGCCGAGCGCGCGACCGATGCCTACCTCGCAGGCAACAGCCGGGTGGCCGATGCCGAATGGCGGCGTGCGCGTGACGAAGTAAGCCGCACCGCGCGGCCCGATCTGTTGGCCCGGTTGGAGTTGGCGCGCTGCGCTGCGCAAGTAGCCGCCTTGGATGCCGCCCCTTGCACGGGCTTTGAGGCGGTGGCCCAGGATGCCGCCGATGCCGAGCAGGCCTATGCGCGCTATCTGCAGGGCCAGTTGGCTGCTGGCGATGTGGCCTTGCTGCCCAAGGCCCAGCAGGCGGTGGCACCGCTGGCACCGGAGCAGGCAGCCGCTGCGCTGGCTGCCATTGAAGACCCACTCTCGCGCCTGGTCGCCGCCGGCGTGCTGGCGGTGCGCGGACCGGTGCCGATGGCGGTCGTCACCCAGGCGGTGGACACTGCCTCTGCCCAGGGCTGGCGCCGTGCTGTGATGGCCTGGCTGATCAACCAGCAGCGCCTGGCCCGCGAGCTGGGCGATACGGCGCTGGCCGACCAGGTGCAGCGCCGTCTTGACCTGCTGCAGGCGACGCAGAAATAAGCCCGCAGCCGCTCAAGCGCTGCATCCACTCATATCGATTGACCGGTTGTCGTATCGGGCGCCGGGTCTGGCTGCGTGCCGGGGTAGGGGTGCTCGGGGTTGCCTGGGTAGGGGTGCACTGGCTCACTTGGATAAGGGTGCTGCGGGTTGCCCGGGTAGGGGTGCAAAGGGCTGGGCTCATAGGGATCGGGCACGCCAGGGGCTGGCTGGGGCTGGCCCGGGATAGGGGGCTGCGGCGAATGGCCGGGTTCGTAGGGCTGGGGCATGGTAGTCCTCCTGCTGCGGCATCGGCAGCGCATGCAAAAGCCCAGTGTTGCAAGCGCCATGGCTGCGCTGTGTAGGCCTGGGGAGCGCGCAAGGGTACGCGCATCGCCGTTACGCGCTGTGTGAAGCGGAACAAGCGGCAGCAAAGCGTTTTTCTGACAGGCAGCGCCTTGCGCCAGGGCTAGGCTGAAAGCATTGACTCAGCCCTCGGAGGACCCCATGCGCCATCTGCCCCCTGCACAGCTTGCGCTGGCCACAGCACAAGCGCAAAAGCCAGTTCCAACCACCCCCAAGAAGCCCCAGCCCGGTGGCGGCGGCCCGCCTGCCGATGGGGATCCATCGCAGTAAGGCGTATCTATACCGCGCCACCCCGCCTCAACGCAGCACCCAAGGAGATCCGTGATGCCCCAAGGAGATAAATCCGCTTATACCGATAAGCAAAAACGCATGGCCCGCCATATCGAGAAAAGCTACGAGAAAAAAGGCGTGTCGGAAGATGAAGCCGCTGCACGTGCCTGGGCCACGGTGAACAAGGAAACGGGCGGCGGCAAGCTCTCAGGCTCGGGCCGGGGCAAGGCGACCGGGCCGGGGTCGCGGCTGGCGGCCGTGCGCTCGGCAGCGGCCAAAAAAGCCGCTGCCAGCCGCAGCCCCGAGGAGCGCTCCGCATCGGCCAAAAAGGCGGCAGCCACCCGCAAGCGCAACGCCGCTGCCAAGAAGCACTAAGAATAAGGAACGGGCCAGCCACCGGTGGGTGTGCTGGCCTGTTGCGTTGCCGGTTTAAACCGGTTCCGGATCCTTGACCGGTGGTTCATGCCCCGGCTCCTCGATCGGCAAGGTGCTGTCTGGCGGATCGATGGGCTCGGGCTTGGGCAGATCCGGCGGCGGTGGTGCCACCGGCGGTTGAGGGGGCGTAGTAGGGGTTGGCATGGCGGCCTCCTTTCTGCCTTGTTTGTACTGCGCGCTGCGGCGGCCGTATGTCGGACAAGCTTGTCAGCGGGTAAGCGCATGTAGGGCGGTCGAGGTTGATGTAGCAGCGGTGTGCCGCTGCATCCCGTTCGTTGCTATGTCGTTTTGTTTTTTGAAGTTCAAGACCCAAGGAGTTTCAGCATGAGTCCATCCACCAGCACATCCAAAAAACGCGCCAGCAAGAAGCCTTCGGCCGACAAGCGCTCGGTCGAGGAAGTAGTGGCTGCGCAGCAGCGCATCCAGCAAGCGCAAACCCGCAATGACGCCCGGGACAAGGCGGCCAAGGCGTCCCCAAAAACCAAGCGCAGCAAAGACGGTACAAGCAGCAAGAAGACGGCACCCGGCCCCGGCCACGCCGTGCCCACGCCGCCGATGTCCGGCAAGAAGCTGGCCAAACCCGGGCATGAGAAGGCGCTGGATCTGCAGCCGCTCTACCTGGCAGACAACTACCGGGGCAGCGGCAAGCTCGAGGGCAAGACGGCGGTGATCACCGGCGGCGACTCGGGCATTGGCCGGGCGGTGGCCGTGCTGTTTGCCCGCGAGGGCGCGAATGTGGCGATCCTCTACCTCAATGAGCACGACGATGCGAAAGAAACCTGCCGCCTGATCGAGGACGAGGGCCAGCAGAGCCTGGCAATCTCCGGCAATGTGCAGGACCCGCAGTTTTGCGACAAAGCCGTCAAGCAGGTGCTGAAAAAATTTGGCGCGCTCAATGTGCTGGTCAACAATGCCGCGTTCCAGCAGCATGCGGCCGATATTGAGGACCTGAACACCGAGCGGCTGGACGAGACCTTTCGCACCAATATCTTTGGCTACTTCCACATGGTCAAGGCCGCCATTCCGTACCTGCAGCGGGGCGATGCGATTGTGAACACCGGCTCGGTCACCGGCCTGCGCGGCAGCAAGCAGCTGCTGGACTACTCTGCGACCAAGGGCGCCATCCATGCGTTTACCAAAGCGCTGGCGCAGAACCTGATGGAGCGGGGCATACGGGTGAATGCGGTGGCCCCGGGCCCGGTCTGGACGCCGCTGAACCCGGCCGATAAAAACCCCGAGGACCTGCGCAAGTTTGGCGCCGATACGCAGATGGGCCGGCCCGCGCAGCCCGAGGAGTTGGCGCCCGCTTATGTGTTTCTGGCCTCGCAGGCCTGCTCCAGCTATATCTCCGGCATTGTGTTACCGGTGACGGGGAGCGTGGGCGAATCCTGAACGACGGCTTGCGGAGGCCCAGCTTTACATCCATCGCAGGGGACAGGGTTGAAATGATAATGAGAATGCATTATCATTTTGGCTTCTGTTGCTGTTCTGGAGAAGTTCTGCCATGCAAGTCCTGTCCTCGCTCAAAGAAGCCAAGAAGCGCCACCGTGATTGCCAGGTGGTCAAGCGCCGTGGCCGCATCTATGTGATCTGCAAGTCCAACCCGCGCTTCAAGGCGCGCCAGGGCGGGGCCAAGAACAAGCACAAGGGTTGAGTTGAGTGGATAGGCTGAGTGGAGTCACCCACTCAGGCCGGCGCGGCTCAGCTCCGCTTGGCTTCCTCGGCCTGGCGGGCTTTTTCCGCGAGGATGTCGAACTCCTTGCGCAGCGCATCCAGCTCGTCTTCGTCCAGCTCTTCGAGCGAAAGCATGCGGTTGCGGGCCGGCTCGATCGCGCGGATGAGCTCGTCGAGCTTGATCTGCATGGCCTCGGTATCGCTGTTCTGGGTGGACTGGATCAGGAACACCATCAAGAAGGTGATGATGGTGGTGCCGGTATTGATCACCAGCTGCCAGGTGTCGTTGAAGCCAAAGACCGGGCCGCTGAGGGCCCAGAGCACGATGACCGCCAGGGCGCCGACAAAGCAGACGGGGTGGCCGCTGAACTTGGCAACCGAGCGGGCGATTTTGTTGAAAGGGGAATGCTGGGTCTTCACAGGGACTCCTTCGTTCAGGGATGGGGTCCAGCATAGAAGCAAGGGGAGCGGCCAGGGTGCCGCTGCAGATCAAGTGGCTGTAGGAGGGTGGCTGCATTCCTGCTGCAGCCACTCGCCAAAGCGCTGGTAGCTTTCCATATCGCTGCGCCAGGTGGGGGCGCAGAGGTAGTAGCCCAGTGGGCTTTCAAAGCGCTGGCCAAAGGGCTCGACCAGTTTGTGTGAGGCCAGCGACTCCTGCAGCAGGCAACTGGGGACCAAGGCAACGCCCAGGCCGCCAATGGCCGCCTGGATGATGAGGGTGAAGAGGTTGAAGCCCGGGCCGATACGTGCGCCTTCATAGGGGCCGGCATAGGCGGTGAACCAGTCGTCCCAGGAGGTGGGCAGCTCGATATGCTGCAGCAGGCTGCACTGCTTGAGGTCGTTGAAGTGCGCAATCGGGTGCTGCTGCAGGTAGCTGGGTGAGCAGACGATGCTGGTCTCGCGCCCGATCAGGTACTGGGCATCGGCAATCGGCCAGTCGCCGTAGCCGTACTGGATGGAGGCATCGAAGCCATCGCCGGTCTCGGCGCTGTCGGTGGTGCTGTAGCGCACAAAGTGGATGGCAATGTGCGGGTTGCGGACGCGAAAGCTCTCCAGCCGGGGAAACAGCCAGTTGGCGGCAAAGGTGGGCGCGACCGACAGGCTGAGCAGATGGGCGTTCTGCGCGGTGGAGATGACCTGGGTGGTGGCGCGTTCGAGCGATTCCATCGCCGGGCGCACGAGTTTGAGGTAGTTCTCGCCAATATGGGTCAGCGCCAAGCCATGGCTGCGGCGCATGAACAGCGGGTGGCCCAGGTAGGCCTCCAGGCCTGCAATGTGGCGGCTGATGGCGCTTTGCGTGACAAACAGCTCCTTGGCGGCCTTGGAAAACGACAGGTGCTGCGCCGACAGCAAAAAGGCATTCAGCTCGGAGATCGTGGGGCAGCGTCGGCGCATGGGGTATGAGCTCCACTCATGATGGTAGGAAGAATTGGCAGATGCATGACGTCATGTCATTGCCACATATTGTTGCAGCTTGGCTAGAGTTCGGGGCATTAGAGGCAACCATGGCGCTGTGAACGCCACAACCGATTATGCAATCCACCCTGATCCGCAATGCCAAGATTCTGGACACCCGAAATCTCGTATTGACTTCTACTCATACCATTTTGGTGCGCAACGGTCTGATCGAAAAGATCAGTGCCGAAGACTTTGAGGTGCTGGACGCCACCGTCATCGATGCCAAGGGGATGACTTTGATGCCCGGCCTGATCGACTGCCATGTGCACGTGATGGCCTCGGGCTTCAACCTGGGTGCGGTTGCCAATCTGCCCAATGCGCTGGCGCTGCTGCGCGCGCTGCCCATCATGAAGGGCATGATCGACCGGGGCTTTACCTCGGTGCGCGATGCCGGCGGTGCCGACTGGGCGCTGGCCGAAGGCGTGCGTACGCGCCAGGTGGCCGGCCCGCGCTTGTTCTGCGCTGGCAAGGCGCTGTCGCAAACCGGCGGCCATGGTGATTTTCGGGCGCGCAATGACACGCTCGACCCCTGCTCCTGCGCCTACAAGATCGGCAATATCGGCAAGGTGGTCGATGGCGTTGACGCCTGCCGCCTGGCGGTGCGTGAAGAGATCCTGAAGGGCGCCACCCAGATCAAGGTGATGGCCTCGGGCGGCGTGGCCTCGCCCAACGATCCGATCAACAACCTGGGCTTTTCGGTCTCGGAGCTGACCGCCATCGTCGAAGAGGCCCACAATGCGAACACCTATGTGATGGCCCATGCGTATACGCCCCAGGCCATCACCCGTGCCATCGAGTGCGGCGTGCGCACCATCGAGCACGGCAACCTGGTCGATGAGCCCACCGCCAAGCTGATGCAGGAAAAAGGCGCCTACATGGTGCCGACCCTGATCACCTACGAAGGCCTGGCCAACGACGGCGCCAAGTACGGTCTGCCCGACGAGTCGGTGCAAAAGATTGCCAAGGTGCGCACCAACGGCCTCAAGGCGCTGGAAGTGCTGGACGCCGCGGGCGTGAAGATGGGTTTTGGCAGCGATTTGCTGGGCGAGACGCACTACATGCAATCGGACGAGCTGGTGCTGCGCGCCAAGGTGTTGGGCCACGCCAAGGTGGTGCAGCAAGCCACCCTGATCGGCGCCGAGATCCTGAACCACGAAGGCCTGCTGGGCGAAGTGGTGGAGAGTGCCTATGCGGATTTGCTGCTGGTCGACGGCAACCCGCTGGAAGATGTCTCGGTGCTGACCCAGCATGACACGGCGATCAAGCTGATCATGCGCGACGGCTTCATCCACAAGAACGCCTGCTGATGGGCTTTTGAGCGAGAACAACAATATGTATAACGCTTCCGAACGTCTGGAGCGGCTGCCTTTCAGCCGCTTCCATTTCACCTTGCTCATCATTGGCGGCCTGGGCCTGGCCTTTGAGGCGCTGGATGCGGGCATCATCGCCTTCATCCTGCCTTCGTTGCGCGAACAATGGGGTTTGACCGGCATTCAGGCCGGCTGGATTGCCAGCAGCACCTATGTCGGCTTTCTGGTGGGCGCGCTGCTGTCGGGCATGCTGGGCGACCGCTTTGGCCGCAAGGTCGTGATGATGTGGGCGCTGGTGCTGTTTTGCGTGGCCACCTTCATCAATGCCTTTGCCACCAACTTCCATGAGTTCTACATTCTGCGCATGATTGCCGGTGTGGGCATGGGGGCCGAGGGCGCCATCGTCGCGCCTTACCTGGCCGAGTTTGTCAGCAGCCGCTACCGGGGGCGCTTTACCGGTGCGCTGGCGGGCTTTTTCTCCTTTGGTTTTGTGATGTCGGCGCTGCTGGGGTATTTCATCGTGCCGATGAGCGACGATGGCTGGCGCTGGATCATGGTCATCGCCTCGGTGCCGGTGGTGTTCCTGCTGTGGATGCGCCGCGCGCTGTTCGAGTCGCCCCGTTGGCTCGAAGAAATGGGCCGCCATGAAGAGGCCAGCCGGATCTGTACCGCCATTGAAGCGCAGGTGTTGCGCAGCAGCGGCAAGCCGCTTCCCGAGCCGGTGAAGATGAGCCTGGCTGCCAAGGCCGCCGACGCTGCCGTGCAAGGCGCATGGGCCAAGCTGGCTACCTTGGTCAAGCCCCAGTACCTGCAAACCACCCTGGTGGTCTGGGTGTTCTGGATCACGGTGATGTTCTGCTACTACGCCTTCCTGGTCTGGATTCCGAGCCTGCTGGTGGCGCGCGGCTTTGCGGTGACCAAGAGCTTCTCCTTCACCATCCTGATCTACCTGGCGCAGATCCCCGGCTACTACTCGGCTGCCTACCTGAACGACAAGATCGGCCGCAAGTACACCATCCTGGCCTATATGCTGGTGTCCTGCCTGGCGGCCCTGGGCCTGGCCTTTGCCGGTGCCGACCAGGAGATCATCCTGCTGAGCATGCTGCTGTCCTTTGGCATGAACGGCGTGATTGCCGGCCAGTACACCTACACCTCGGAAATCTACCCGACCTCCATCCGTGCCACCGGCATGGGAACGGCCTCGGCGCTGGCGCGTATCGGCTCGATTGCCTCGCCCACCATCGTGGGGGCGGCCTACCCGGTGCTGGGCTTTGGCGGCGTGTTTGCGCTGATGACCGGCGTGCTGTTTGTTGGCGGCATGGGCATCTTGCTGTTTGGCAAGAACACCCATGGCGTGTCCCTGGAAGGGATTCAGCAATGAGCACCACCCATGTCCTGGGCCGCCTGGCCCACACCTTGGGCCAGAGCAGCGATGCCGAGCGCCACTGGGCCGCCATTGCCGAGGCCTGCCAGCAGCTGTTTGGCTACGGCCTGCTGACCGGCCTGGTCTACCTGCAGCAGGAAAAGCTGATGCGCCGCATCTACTCGTCCAACGAGGCCATCAGCCCGCTGGGTGGCTTCAAGGCCACCGGCAAGGGCCCCTGGTCTGGCCGGGTGCTGGACCAGGGCCTGCCCTATATCGGGCGGGATGAGGCCGACATCCGCACCGTGTTTTCCGAAGCCGAGGACCTGGTTGCCCGGGGCCTGCATGCGGTGCTGAACATCCCCGTCTGGTACGGCGGGGAGGTGCTGGGCTCCATCAATATCCTGGGCCCGCGTGGCGCCTACAACGCGGTGCCCGAGGCCCTGATCCACCTGGTGGCCGGTGTTTGCGTGCCGGCCCTGGCCTCGGCCCGCGAGACTGCACGCGAGGCGGCGCGGGGCATTGACAGCACCAGTTTGCAAAGCGTCTGAGCGTCTGGCTTACCAATGCCAGGTGCCCTGGGCCCGCAAGGACAAAGTCCCTGCGGGCTTTTTTGTGGCCTGTGCCCCATGCGTCCCAGCGGCGCGCAACTGGCCTGCGCGCCGCGCAACAGCCTCTACAATCGCCGCCCATGGCTTCTAACAGTTCAGGGTGGTGGTCGTCGCCCGCCGTGCGCATGGGCGTCTCGATCAGCGTGGCCACCGGTTTGTACGGCATCTCTTTTGGCGCGCTGGGCGTGGCGGCAGGCCTGTCGGTCTGGCAGACCTGCGCCTTGAGCCTGCTGATGTTTACCGGTGGCTCGCAGTTTGCGTTTGTTGGCGTGGTCGCGGGCGGCGGTGCCGGGGCCGCAGCGCTGGGCGCGGCCAGCCTGCTGGGCGTGCGCAATGCGGTCTACGGCATGCAGATGGCCGCCTTGCTGGGCCCGCGCGGCCTGGCGCGCCTGCTGTCGGCGCAGCTGACGATTGATGAATCTGCGGCCACTGCGCTGGGGCAAACCGACAAAGCCGAGCAAAAGCGCGGTTTCTGGACCGCCGGCGTGGGCGTCTACCTGCTGTGGAACCTGTTCACCGCTGCGGGCGCCTTGCTGGGCAATGCCCTGGGCGACCCGGGGCGCTGGGGCCTGGACGGCGCAGCGGTGGCCGCCTTTATGGGCCTGCTCTGGCCTCGTCTGACGCACAAGGAGCCGATTGCGCTGGCGGTGGTCGCTGCCAGCATTGCGATGCTGGCGGTGCCCTGGGTGGCGCCGGGCGTGCCTATCTTGATTGCAGCGGTGGTGGGCGCTGCCTGGGGTTACGGCTCGCGCAGCAGCGGACCGGCCGGGCAGGGCGCCAGCGCGCAGGAGGCCGCACGATGAGCGCGATGGCTGATGTGGGCAACCACTGGTGGATCTGGGTGCTGCTGGCCAGCGCCGTGACCTATGGCACCAAGCTGCTGGGCTATGGTGTGCCCGCGCACTGGCTGCGCCACCCGCGCATGGCCCGGGTGGCCGGCGCGCTGACGATTGCGCTGCTGGCGGCCCTTACCGCCATGAACACCCTTGTCAGCGGCCAGCAGCTGGTGCTCGATGCCCGCCTGGCGGCGCTGGCCGTGGCCATCATCGCGCTGGCGCTGCGTGCGCCGTTTTTGCTGGTGGTGGTGCTGGGTGCGGCGGCATCGGCCCTGGTGCGGTTTTGGGGCTAAAAACCTAAAAGAAGTTATTGGGTATAATTGCAGGGTTTTGCATGGTGCAAGACGCACGTCACAAGCTTTTCCGGCTGTGGCGCAAGTAACCAGAATGCCAGCGCAAGCCGGTGTTCCTTATAAGGAAAACACATGATCGCCGCATCTATCAAGGCCGAAGTTGTACAGGCCAACGCACGTTCCGCTAACGATACTGGTAGCCCAGAAGTCCAAGTGGCTCTGCTGACCGCTCGTATCAACGAACTGACCCCTCACTTCAAGACGCATGCCAAGGACCACCACGGTCGCCGCGGCCTGCTGCGCATGGTGAGCCGTCGTCGTAAGCTGTTGGACTACCTCAAGTCCAAGGACGCTGACCGTTACACTGCACTGATCGCTAAGCTGGGCCTGCGTAAGTAAGCCCAGGGTGAGATGGAGACGCCTGAGTTAGTCCGCTAGCTCAGGCGTTTTTTACTTCAACGCCGCGCAAACAGAGCGAAGCTGTGTCATTCCAAGGGGGCTGAACCCCGGGCTCCAGGCCTTCAACCTCCCTGGAATGGCATCGTGTTCTGAATGCCGGCTCCTGCCGAGAACCGACAGGTTTTTGGCTGTTTAACCAGGAGCAATCTATGTCCATATTCAACAAAGTCACCAAGACTTTCCAGTGGGGCCAACACACGGTCACGATGGAAACCGGTGAAATCGCCCGCCAGGCTTCCGGCGCGGTGCTGGTCAACATCGACGACACCGTGGTGCTGGCTACGGTCGTGGGCTCCAAGATCGCCAAGGCCGGTCAGGACTTTTTCCCGCTGACCGTTGACTACATCGAGAAGACCTACGCTGCGGGCAAGATCCCCGGCAGCTTCTTCAAGCGCGAAGCCAAGCCGAGCGAACTCGAAACCCTGACCAGCCGCCTGATCGACCGCCCGATCCGTCCGCTGTTCCCCGAAGGTTTCTACAACGACGTGCATGTGGTCATCCACACCATCTCGCTGAACCCAGAAGTGGATGCCGACATCGCTGCGATGATCGCTGTCTCCGCTGCACTGTCCATCTCGGGCATTCCTTTCAACGGCCCTATCGGTGCTGCCCGCGTGGGTTACATCAACGGCGAATACGTGCTCAACCCCGGCCAGACCCAGCGCAAGGATTCGCTGATGGATCTGGTGGTGGCAGGTACCGAAGCTGCTGTGCTGATGGTCGAATCCGAAGCCCAACAACTGCCTGAAGAAGTGATGCTGGGCGCTGTGGTCTATGGCCACGAGCAAGGCCAGGTTGCGATCAACGCCATCCACGAGCTGGTGCGCGAAGCCGGCAAGCCCGCATGGGACTGGGCCGCGCCTGCCAAGGATGAAGCACTGATCGCCAAGGTCGGCGAGCTGGGCGATGCCGCCCTGCGCGACGCTTACCAACTGCGCAACAAGCAAGCCCGTACGCTGGCCTGCCGCCAGGCATACGCCGCTGTGAAGGCCGGTCTTGCCGAGCAAGGCGTGGCCTTTGACGGCGTCAAGGTCGACGGCATGCTGTTCGACATCGAAGCGCGCATCGTGCGCTCGCAGATTCTGGCCGGTGAGCCCCGTATCGACGGCCGCGACACCCGCACCGTGCGTCCTATCGAGATCCGCTCGTCCGTGCTGCCACGCACCCACGGCTCGGCCCTGTTCACCCGTGGTGAAACCCAGGCGCTGGTGATCTCCACCCTGGGCACCGAGCGCGATGCACAGCGTATCGACGCGCTGGCTGGCGAGTTTGAAGACCGCTTTCTGTTCCACTACAACATGCCTCCCTTTGCCACCGGCGAAGTGGGCCGCATGGGCTCGACCAAGCGCCGCGAAATCGGCCACGGCCGTCTGGCCAAGCGTGCTCTGGCCGCTTGCCTGCCTTCGAAGGAAGAGTTCCCCTACACCATCCGCGTGGTGTCGGAGATCACCGAATCGAACGGTTCCTCGTCGATGGCTTCGGTCTGCGGCGGCTGTCTGTCGATGATGGACGCCGGCGTGCCGATGAAGGCCCACGTGGCCGGTATCGCCATGGGTCTGATCAAGGAAGACAACAAGTTTGCCGTGCTGACCGACATCCTGGGTGACGAAGATCATCTGGGTGACATGGACTTCAAGGTAGCCGGTACCACCAACGGTATCACCGCGCTGCAGATGGACATCAAGATCCAGGGCATCACCAAGGAAATTATGCAAGTGGCACTGGCGCAAGCCAAGGAAGCGCGCATGCACATCCTGGGCAAGATGCAAGAAGCGATGGGCGAAGCCAAGGCCGAAGTCTCGTCGTTCGCGCCCAAGCTCTACACGATGAAGATCAACCCCGAGAAGATCCGTGACGTGATCGGCAAGGGCGGCGCCACCATCCGTGCGCTGACCGAAGAGACCGGCACCCAGATCAACATCGAGGAAGATGGCACCATCACCATCGCCGCCACCGATGGCGCCAAGGCGGACGAAGCCAAGCGCCGCATCGAAGAGATCACCGCCGAAGTCGAAATCGGCAAGATCTATGAAGGCCCGATCGTCAAGATCCTGGAATTCGGTGCCCTGGTGAACCTGCTGCCCGGCAAGGACGGTCTGCTGCACATCAGCCAGATCGCCCACGAGCGCGTGGAAAAGGTGACCGACTACCTGAGCGAAGGCCAGGTCGTCAAGGTCAAGGTGCTGGAGACGGACGAAAAGGGCCGTGTCAAGCTGTCGATGAAGGCGCTGCTGGACCGTCCAGCCGGCATGCCTGAGCGTGAACCACGCGAGTTCCGTGAGCCACGCGGCGACCGTGGTGACCGCGGCGATCGCGCGCCTCGCCAGAACCGCGAACCACGCGAACCCCGCGTGGACGGTGCTGCCGACCAGCAGCAACAACAACAGCAATAATCTGCTGTGTGACGCACCCATGCGCCTGGCGCTGGGTGCGTTTTTCTGCTGAAAAGCGTGTGCTGATTGTGATTGGCTGAGGAAACAAGCGTGGACAAGATGCGTGCAGTCGAGATCACCGCCTTTGGTGATCCGCAGGTGTTGAAGCTGGGAGAGCGTTCTGTGCCGCAGGCGGGGCAGGGCGAGCTGTGCATTCGCGTGGTCGCCAGTGGTGTGAACCGCCCCGATGTGATCCAGCGCAAGGGCTATTACGCACCGCCTCCGGGTGCTTCGGACCTGCCAGGTCTGGAAGTGGCCGGTGTGGTGGTGGCGGGAGACACGGCGGCCATGGCCGAGCAGGGTCTCAAGCTGGGTGACCGCGTATGCGCGCTGGTGGCCGGTGGTGGCTATGCCGAGTACTGCGTGGCTCCCGTGGCCCAGTGCCTGCCGGTGCCCGAGGGCTTGTCGGATGTCGAGGCCGCTTGCCTGCCCGAGACCTTCTTCACGGTCTGGAGCAATGTGTTTGACCGGGGTGCGTTGCAGCCCGGTGAGACCTTGTTGATCCAGGGCGGCAGCAGCGGCATTGGTGTGACGGCGATCCAGCTGGCCAAGGCCTTTGGTGCCAAGGTGATCGTGACCGCAGGCTCTGATGAGAAATGCCAGGCTTGCCTGGCCTTGGGTGCTGACGAGGCCATCAACTACCGCAGCCAGGATTTTGTCGCCGAAGTGGCGCGCATCACCGCTGGCAAGGGTGTGGATGTGATTTTGGACATGGTGGCGGGCGACTATGTGGCCCGCGAGGTCGAGGCGCTGGCCGAAGATGGCCGCCTGGTCATCATTGCCGTGCAAGGGGGCATCAAGGCCGAGTTCAATGCCGGCTTGGTGCTGCGCCGCCGTCTGCAGATTACCGGCTCGACCCTGCGTCCGCGTCCTGTGGCCTTCAAGGCGGCGATTGCCCAGGCTTTGCAGGCCAAGGTCTGGCCATTGCTGGCAGCGGGCAAGGTGCGCCCCATCATCCACAGCCAATTCCCGGCCGCACACGCCAGTCAGGCCCATGCGCTGATGGAATCCAACCAACATATCGGCAAGATCGTGCTGACCTGGGATCAATTGTGAAAAAACTGATTGCTGGAAACTGGAAGATGAACGGCAGCCTGGCTGCCAACGAAGCCTTGCTGGGCGAGTTGCTGCAAGGCCTGGGTCAACCGGGCTGCGATGTGGCCGTGGCCGTGCCTGCTGTCTATGTGGGCCAGGTGCAGTCTTTGCTGCAGGGCTCGGCCATTGCGCTGGCCGCGCAGGATGTGTCGGCGCACGATGGCGGTGCCTACACCGGCGAGGTGTCGGCACCCATGCTGCGTGACTTTGCGGTGCGCTATGCGCTGGTCGGCCACTCCGAGCGCCGCCAGTACCACGGCGAAACCGATGCGCTGGTGGCGACCAAGGCGCAAAAGGCCTTGGCTGCCGGCATCACGCCGATTGTCTGCGTGGGCGAGACCCTGGCCGAGCGCGAAGCCGGCCAGACCGAAGCGGTGGTCAAGCGCCAGCTGGCAGCGGTGATCCATGCGGTGGGTGCTTGTGTGAGCGAAATCGTCGTGGCTTATGAGCCGGTCTGGGCCATTGGCACGGGCAAGACGGCCAGCCCCGAGCAGGCGCAGGCCGTGCATGCTGTATTGCGCGCGCAACTGGCAGCGGCCAGCACGCAGGCTGCCAAGGTGCCGGTGCTGTATGGTGGCAGCATGAATGCGGGCAATGCCGAGCAGCTGCTCGCCCAGCCCGATATTGATGGTGGACTGATCGGTGGCGCTTCGCTGAAGGCCCAGGATTTTCTGAAAATTATTGCTGCAGCTGCTTGAGGGCAAGCGGCTGCTGGCGACGACCAAGTTTGATAAAAGGGTAGATGATGGTAACGATTCTGTTGACGATTCAAATGCTGGCAGCACTGGTCATGATTGGCCTGGTGCTGGTGCAGCATGGCAAGGGTGCCGATGCGGGTGCTGCCTTTGGCAGCGGCAGCAGCGCGGGCAGCCTGTTCGGTGCTTCCGGTAGCGCCAACTTCCTCTCGCGCAGCACCGGCGTGCTGGCGGCGGTGTTCTTTGCCGCAACCTTGGCGCTGGCCTACCTGGGCAATGCCCGTCCGACCTCGGCCGGTAGTGTGCTCGAAGGCCCTGCTGCGACGATCCCGCAGTCGAGCGCCCCAGTGGATGCGACCATTCCTCCGGCGTCGACCCCTGCACCTGCTGCAGCCCCTGCGGCACCCGCCGCTGGTGCGGATGCCTCGGTGCCTGCCGCTGGCGCTGCTGCCGATGCTTCCGTGCCTGCTGCTGCACCGGCCGCAGCGGCTGAGCCAGCACAGCCTGCTGGCAAATAACTCAACTATTTGAAAAGAATCCCTGAAGTCAGGGTTTTTACAGAGTAGAATCTGAGTCTGTCTGGTGAGCAGATTGTTTCAAAAGCAATCGGTGCTTGCCAGACAAGTCAAATCAGCCGTCGTGGTGAAATTGGTAGACACGCTATCTTGAGGGGGTAGTGGCGAAAGCTGTGCGAGTTCGAGTCTCGCCGACGGCACCAACACAATAAAAGGCCTGCCTGGGTCGCGTCTTGTGCTTACCTGGGTTGGCTCCTGCGGTGAGTAGACATCAAGATGAGCCTCGAACAATACCTCCCGGTCCTTTTGTTTATCCTGGTGGGAGCAGGCGTTGGCCTTGGCCCACTGGTCATAGGCTACATCCTCGGACCCAATCGCCCGAACGCGGCGAAAAACTCCCCTTACGAATGCGGCTTTGAGGCCTTTGAAGACGCGCGCATGAAATTCGATGTGCGCTACTACCTCGTCGCCATTCTTTTCATTCTCTTCGACTTGGAAATTGCGTTCCTCTTCCCATGGGCGGTTTCGCTGCATGAAGTGGGAATGCCTGGTTTTATCGCGGTTCTCGTGTTCTTGGCCATTCTGGTGGTGGGTTTCGCCTATGAATGGAAAAAGGGCGCGCTGACCTGGGAATAACCGGAAATCAAAAAGGTACACGATGATTGAAGGTGTGTTGGAGAAAGGCTTTGTCACCACGAGCTACGACTCGGTGGTGAACTGGGCTAAGACCGGGTCGATCTGGCCCATGACGTTTGGTTTGGCATGCTGCGCCGTCGAGATGATGCACGCGGCCGCTGCGCGTTACGACATTGGCCGCTTCGGCGCCGAAGTCTTCCGTGCCAGCCCGCGCCAGGCTGACTTGATGATTGTGGCTGGCACCTTGTGCAACAAGATGGCCCCGGCCATGCGCAAGGTGTACGACCAGATGGCCGAGCCGCGTTGGGTGATCTCGATGGGATCCTGCGCCAACGGTGGTGGTTACTACCACTACAGCTACTCGGTGGTGCGCGGTTGCGACCGCATTGTGCCGGTGGATGTGTATGTGCCAGGCTGCCCGCCCACGGCAGAAGCGCTGATCTACGGCATCATCCAGCTGCAGCAAAAAATCCGCCGCACCCACACGATCGCGCGCGCCTAGGAGTTGGAATGAGTGTAGAACTGATACAGCCTAGCGTGCTGCAAGAGACCATCGCCCGCGTGCTGGGCGACAAGGCACGCTCGGTGACCCTGGCGCTGGGTGAAGTGACCGTGGAGGTCTCGGCCTCGAACTACCTGCAAGCCATGCAGCTGCTGCGCGATGCGCCCGAATGCAAGTTCGAGATGCTGATGGACCTGTGCGGCGTGGATTACTCCGCATACAAGGACGTGGGCACCGATGGCCCACGTTTTGCCGTGGTCTCGCACCTGTTGTCGATCAGCCTGAACCAGCGCCTGCGTGTGCGCGTGTTCTGTCAGGACGACGATTTCCCGGTGCTCGACACCCTCAGCCAGCTCTGGGCTTCGGCCAACTGGCTTGAGCGCGAAGCTTTTGACCTGTTCGGCATTGTCTTTGAAGGCCATGACGACCTGCGCCGCATCCTGACCGATTACGGCTTTATCGGTCACCCCTTCCGCAAGGATTTCCCGCTGACGGGCCATGTGGAGATGCGCTACGACGCCGAGCAGGCACGCGTGATCTACGAACCGGTGACGATCGAGCAGCGCGAGATCACGCCCCGCATTATTCGTGAAGACCATTACGGAGGCCTGCACTGAGGCGCTCTGACCTCACGATGAAGAACCATGGCTGAAATCAAAAACTACACACTCAACTTCGGTCCCCAGCATCCTGCAGCACACGGCGTGCTGCGTTTGGTGCTGGAGCTCGATGGTGAAGTGGTGCAACGTGCAGACCCGCATATCGGCCTGCTGCACCGCGCCACCGAGAAACTGGCGGAGAGCAAGACCTTCATCCAGTCGCTGCCCTATATGGACCGCCTGGATTACTGCTCGATGATGAGCAACGAGCACGCCTACTGCCTGGCTATCGAAAAGCTGCTGGGCCTGGAAGTGCCGATCCGCGCGCAATACATCCGCGTGATGTATTCCGAGATCACCCGCATCATGAACCACCTGATGTGGCTGGGCTCCTCGGGCAATGACGGCGGCAGCTCGACCATTCTGATCTACGCCTTCCGCGAACGTGAAGACCTGATGGACATGTACGAAGCCGTCTCCGGCGCGCGCATGCACGCGGCGTACTTCCGTCCGGGTGGCGTGTACCGCGACCTGCCAGAGAGCATGCCGCAGTACAAGGCCAGCAAGGTGCGCAATGCCAAGGCCATCGAGCAGATGAACAGCAACCGCCAAGGTTCGCTCATCGACTTCATCGATGACTTCACGGCGCGCTTCCCCAAGTGCGTGGATGAATACGAAACCCTGCTGACCGACAACCGCATCTGGAAGCAGCGCAATGTGGGCATCGGCGTGGTTGACATCGACCGCGCGATGAACCTGGGCCTGACCGGCCCGATGCTGCGCGGCTCGGGCCTGGCCTGGGATATGCGCAAGTCGCAGCCCTACGAAGTCTATGACCGCATGGATTTCGACATCCCCGTGGGCAAGACCGGCGACTGCTATGACCGCTATCTGGTGCGCATCGCCGAGATGCGCGAGTCCAACCGCATCATCAAGCAGTGCGTGGACTGGCTGCGTGCCAACCCCGGTCCGGTCATCACGGGCAACCACAAGGTGGCGCCTCCCGATCGCGAAGCCATGAAGTCCAACATGGAAGAGCTGATCCACCACTTCAAGCTGTTCACCGAAGGCTTCAAAGTGCCCGAGGGCGAGGCTTATGCATCGGTGGAGCACCCCAAGGGCGAGTTTGGCATCTACCTGATCAGCGATGGTGCCAACAAGCCTTACCGCCTGAAGATTCGTCCACCAGGATTTGTGCATCTCTCGGCGCTCGACGAAATGAGCCGTGGCCACATGCTGGCCGATGCCGTGATGGTGCTGAGCACCTTGGACATCGTGTTTGGAGACGTTGACCGATGATTACCGAAGCAACAAAAGCACGCTTTGCCCGCGAAGTTGCCAAGTATCCGGCAGAGCAGAAGCAGTCGGCCGTGATGGCTTGCCTGTCTATCGTGCAGCAGGAGCAGGGCTGGGTGAGCCAGGAGAGCGAGGCGGTGATCGCCGAGTTCCTGGAGATGCCCGAGATCGCCGTGCATGAAGTGACCACCTTCTACAACATGTACAACCAGCACCCGGTGGGCAAGTACAAGTTGAGCGTGTGCACCAACCTGCCTTGCCAACTGCGTCGCGGCCGCGAGGCGCTCAAGCACCTGGAAGACAAGCTGGGCATCAAGATGGGTGATACCACCGCCGATGGCGTGTTCACCATCGAGCAATCGGAATGCCTGGGCGCCTGCGCCGATGCACCGGTGCTGCTGGTCAATGACCGCCACATGTGCAGCTTCATGGACAACGAAAAGCTGGACCAGCTGATGACCGGCTTGCGCGCAGCGGAGGACACCAAGTGACGACAGCCGCTCAAATTCTGTCGCAGTTCCAGGCCACCGGCGTGGAAACCTGCTTCCACGACCGCCATATCGAACCCCAGATCTATGCAGGTCTGGATGGCACGAACTGGTCGATCAAAGACTACGAGGCACGCGGCGGCTACCAGGCCCTGCGCAAGCTGCTGGGCAAGGACGGTGGCGAGGGTCTGACCCAGGACCAGGTCATTGCCACGATGAAAGAGTCGGGCCTGCGCGGCCGCGGCGGCGCTGGCTTCCCCACCGGTCTGAAGTGGAGCTTCATGCCCCGCAACTTCCCCGGCCAAAAGCACCTGGTGTGCAATTCGGACGAGGGCGAGCCTGGCACCTGCAAGGACCGCGACATCCTGATGTTCAACCCGCACATCGTGATCGAAGGCATGGCCATCGCCGCGTATGCCATGGGCATCTCGCTGGGCTACAACTACATCCACGGCGAAATCTTCCAAGTCTACGAACGCTTTGAAGCGGCGCTGGAAGAGGCGCGTGCGGCAGGCTACCTGGGTGACAACATCCTGGGCAGCAGCTTCAGCTTCGAGCTGCATGCGCACCATGGTTTTGGCGCCTACATCTGCGGCGAAGAAACCGCCTTGCTCGAATCGCTCGAAGGCAAGAAGGGCCAGCCCCGCTTCAAGCCGCCATTCCCGGCCAGCTTTGGTCTGTATGGCAAGCCCACGACGATCAACAACACCGAAACCTTTGCGGCCGTTCCCTGGATCATCCGCAACGGTGGCCAGGCCTACCTGGAATGCGGCAAGCCCAACAACGGCGGCACCAAGATCTTCTCGGTCAGCGGTGACGTGAACAAGCCCGGCAACTACGAAGTGCCAATGGGTACGCCGTTCTCCACCTTGCTGGAGCTCGCCGGCGGTGTGCGCACCGGCCGCAAGCTCAAGGCCGTGATCCCTGGCGGATCGTCGGCCCCTGTGCTGCCAGCGGACATCATGATGGCCTGCACGATGGACTATGACTCCATCTCCAAGGCCGGCTCGATGCTGGGCTCGGGCGCCGTCATCGTGATGGACGACTCGCGCGACATGGTCGAGAGCCTGCTGCGCCTGTCCTACTTCTACCAGCACGAGTCCTGCGGACAGTGCACCCCTTGCCGCGAAGGCACGGGCTGGCTGTGGCGCATGGTCGACCGCATCCAGCACGGCCACGGCCGCGCCGAGGATCTGGACAAGCTGGACTCGGTAGCCGGCAACATCATGGGGCGCACGATTTGCGCATTGGGCGATGCGGCAGCGATGCCGGTGCGCGCAATGATCAAGCATTTCCGCCATGAATTCGAAGCAAAGATCAACGCTGCTGAAAAGCAGACCGCTGCTTCTTCCTGATCGCGAGTGAGCATATGGTTGAAATTGAAATAGACGGTCAGAAGGTCGAGGTCGCGGAAGGCAGCATGGTCATGCACGCGGCCGATGCGGCGGGCAAGTACATCCCTCACTTCTGCTACCACAAGAAACTGTCGATCGCGGCGAACTGCCGTATGTGCCTGGTGGACGTCGAGAAGGCGCCCAAGGCGATGCCTGCCTGCGCCACGCCCGTGACGCAGGGCATGATTGTGCGCACTACCTCGGACAAGGCGGTCAAGGCCCAGCAATCGGTGATGGAGTTCCTACTCATCAACCACCCGCTGGATTGCCCGATCTGCGACCAGGGCGGTGAATGCCAGTTGCAGGACTTGGCTGTGGGCTACGGTGCCAGCAGCTCGCGCTACGAAGAAGAAAAGCGCGTGGTCTTCCACAAGAACGTGGGCCCGCTGATCTCGATGGAAGAGATGAGCCGTTGCATCCACTGCACCCGCTGCGTGCGCTTCGGTCAAGAAGTCTCGGGCATCATGGAGCTGGGCATGGTCAACCGCGGCGAGCATGCCGAGATCACCACGGTGGTGGGCGATACGGTGGACTCGGAGCTGTCGGGCAACATGATCGACATCTGCCCCGTGGGTGCGCTCACGAGCAAGCCTTTCCGCTACAGCGCCCGTACCTGGGAGCTGTCGCGCCGCAAGTCGGTCTCGCCCCATGACTCCACCGGTGCCAACTTGATCGTTCAGGTCAAGAACAACAAGGTGATGCGCGTGGTGCCGTTCGAGAACGACGCCGTCAACGAATGCTGGATTGCCGACCGTGACCGCTTCTCCTACGAAGCGCTCAACGGTGAAGAGCGCCTGACCGCGCCGATGATCAAGCAAGGCGGCCAGTGGCTCGAAGTGAGCTGGCAAGCTGCGCTGGAATACGTGGCCAATGGCATCAAGAGCGTGCAACGCGACCATGGCGCCAGCGGCGTGGGTGCGCTGGTCAGCCCGCACAGCACGCTCGAAGAGCTGTTCCTGGCCGGTGAGCTGGTGCGCTCGCTGGGCAGCCAGAATGTGGACTACCGCCTGCGCAACGCCGATTTTGCCAAGGCAGAAGGCGTGCGCTGGCTGGGCCGCTCGATCGCCTCGCTGTCGGACCTGAACACGGCCTTGATCGTGGGCTCGAACGTGCGCAAGGAGCATCCGCTGTTTGCCCAGCGTATCCGCCAGGCCGCCCGCAAGGGTGCGGTGGTGACCGCGATCCAGTCCAAGGCTTTTGATCTGGCGATTCCGCTGGCCCACCAGGTGATCACACCTGCTGCGCAGTGGGCCTATGCGCTGTCCTCCGTGGCAGCGGCCCTCGCCCAGTCCAAGGGTGTGGAAGCGCCGAACAACGCCGGTACCGTGACGCCCGAGTCCATCGAGATTGCCCGCGCGCTGCAAAACGGCGAGCAAAAGGCCATCCTGCTGGGCAATGCCGTCGCGCACCATGCACAAGCGAGCACCTTGCTGTCGATCGCCAACTGGATTGGCGCGCAGACCGGTGCCACCGTGGGCTTCCTGACCGAAGCGGCCAACACCGTGGGCGCGCAATGGGTGGGTGCTGTGCCCCAGGCCCATGGCATGCACGCTGGCGAGATGCTCGCCGGTGGCGTCAAGGCGGCCATCTTGCTGAACTGCGAACCCGCATTCGACACAGCCGCTGGCAGCCAGGCGCTGCAAGGCTGCGAGATGGTGGTGAGCCTGAGCCCGTTCAAGGCCAACATGGACATCGCCGATGTGCTGCTGCCGATCGCGCCATTCACCGAGACCTCGGGCTCGTTCGTGAATGCCGAAGGCCGTGTGCAGAGCTTCCACGCCGTGGTCAAGCCACTGGGCGATACCCGTCCGGGCTGGAAGGTGCTGCGCGTGCTGGGCAATCTGCTGGATGTCGCAGGCATGGCCTTTGATTCGTCGCAGGACGTGCTGGCCGTGGCCACCGGCTCGCAAGGCCAGGTGCCTGCCGAGCTGCTGTCCAACAGCACCAAGACCAACATGGCCGTGTCGGCACCTGCAGGCCAGGAGCCGGTGGTGGCCAGCATCTACCAACTCGATGGCATCGTGCGTCGCGCGCCGTCGTTGCAAATGACGGCGGATGCCCGCCAATCCTCGGAGGTGGTGGCAGCATGATCGACGCAATCTACAACGGCGGTCTGACCCTGATCGCAGCAGAGTGGTGGGCGACCCTGGTCTGGCCTGTGATCTGGAACCTGATCAAGATCCTGTGCATCGTCTTGCCTTTGATGGGCGCGGTAGCTTACCTGACGCTGTGGGAGCGCAAGCTTCTGGGCTTCATGCAAGTGCGTTACGGCCCCAACCGGGTCGGCCCTTTTGGTCTGCTCCAGCCTCTGGCCGACGGCCTCAAGCTGATGACCAAGGAAATCATCACGCCGACGGCGGCAAGCTCGGGCCTCTACCGCCTGGGCCCGATCATGGCCATCATGCCTGCGCTGGCAGCCTGGGTGGTCATCCCCTTCGGCCCTGACGTGGCGCTGGCCAATGTGAATGTGGGCCTGCTGCTGGTGATGGCGATTACGTCGATCGAAGTCTATGGCGTGATCATCGCCGGCTGGGCATCGAACTCCAAGTACGCTTTCCTGGGCGCGCTGCGCGCATCGGCCCAGATGGTGAGCTATGAAATCGCAATGGGCTTCTGCTTCCTGGTGGTGATCATGGTCACCGGCAGCATGAACCTGACCGAGATCGTGCTGGCCCAGGGCAAGGGCATGATGGCATCGTCGGGTGCCAGCATCCTGTCGTGGAACTGGCTGCCACTGTTCCCGATGTTCATCGTCTACCTGATCTCGGCCGTGGCTGAGACCAACCGCCACCCCTTCGACGTCGTCGAAGGCGAAGCGGAAATCGTGGCCGGTCACATGGTGGAGTATTCGGGCATGGGCTTTGCCGTGTTCTTCCTGGCCGAGTACGCGAGCATGTGGCTGGTGTCCATCCTGGCCGTGATCATGTTCATGGGCGGCTGGTTGCCACCGTTCGATTTCCTGTCCTTCATCCCAGGCTGGATCTGGCTGGCTGCCAAGACCTTCCTCGTGGTGTCGATGTTCATCTGGATCCGCGCTACTTTCCCACGTTTCCGCTATGACCAGATCATGCGTCTGGGCTGGAAGATCTTCATCCCCGTCACCCTGGTGTACCTGGTCTTTGTCGGCGGCTGGTTGCTGTCGCCATGGAACATCTGGAAATAAGCGGAGGAATACAACATGACTACTGCAGTTTCTCCCCGCTCTTTCTCGGTGAAGGATTTCTTCAAGAGCTTCATGCTCTGGGAATTGATGAAGGGCATGGCCCTGACCGGCCGCTACACGTTTGCGCGCAAGATCACGGTCCAGTTCCCTGAAGAGAAGACGCCGCTGTCGCCCCGCTTCCGTGGCCTGCACGCGCTGCGCCGCTACGAAAACGGCGAAGAGCGTTGCATTGCCTGCAAGCTGTGCGAAGCCGTCTGCCCTGCGATGGCGATCACGATCGAGTCCGATGTGCGTGATGACGGCTCGCGCCGCACCACCCGTTATGACATCGATCTGACCAAGTGCATTTTCTGTGGCTTCTGTGAAGAAAGCTGCCCCGTTGACTCCATCGTGGAAACCCAGATTCTGGAATACCACGGAGAAAAGCGCGGCGACCTGTACTTCACCAAGGAAATGCTGCTGGCCGTGGGTGACCGTTACGAACCTGAAATTGCTGCAGCCAAGGCTGCGGACGCAAAGTACCGCTAACGCGGCACTTGGAGACTGATCGAAAAGAGCCCCACATGGATGTCACAACTGGTTTTTTCTATCTGTTCTCGGTAGTGCTGCTGTATGCGGCATTCCGAGTGGTTACTGCTCCAAATCCGGTGCACGCTGTGCTGCACCTGATGTTGGCGTTTTCTCAGGCGGCCGGTATCTGGTTGCTGCTCAAGGCTGAGTTCCTGGCCATCGTGCTGGTGATGGTCTACCTGGGCGCCGTGATGGTGTTGTTCCTCTTCGTGGTGATGATGCTGGATATCCGCATCGACCAGCTGCGCAAGAGCTTCTGGAAGAACTTCCCGCTCGCTGCAGTGATCTTTGCCATCGTCGCGTTCGAGATGGGCGTGGTGCTGATCGGCGGCTTCAGCGCCATCGACGCGCCCAAGGCCATTCCTGCGGTGGTGGATGCGGCCGGCAAGGTGGTGCCTTACAGCAACGTCAAGGCGCTGGGCACCATGCTCTACACCGAGTATCTGTTCCCTGTGCAAGTGGCTGCGGTCATCTTGCTGGTGGCGATGATTGCCGCGATTGCCCTGACCCTGCGCCAGCGCAAGGATTCCAAGGCCATCGATGCATCGCTGCAAGTGCGCGTGCGTGCTTCGGATCGCCTGCAATTGGTCAAAGTCGAAGCGAGCAAGCCCGCTGCCCCTGTGGTGCAGCCTGCCGCTGAGGTCGAGGAGAAGAAGGTATGACGCTCACTCTGGGTCATTTTCTGACGTTGGGCGCGATGCTGTTCGCGCTGTCCGTGGTCGGTATCTTCTTGAACCGTCGCAACCTGATTGTGCTGCTGATGGCCATCGAGTTGATGCTGCTGGCAGTGAACACGAACTTTGTCGCCTTCTCCCACTACCTGGGAGACATGCACGGCCAGATTTTCGTGTTCTTCATCCTGACCGTTGCGGCGGCGGAGTCGGCAATTGGTTTGGCAATCTTGGTGTTGCTGTTCCGTAACAAGTCCACCATCGATGCGGAAGATCTCAACTCCCTGAAGGGTTGAGGCACCAATACTTGCAAGGTTAAGAAGAATGAGTCAAACCCTTTCTGCTTCAACACTGTTGGCGGTGCCTCTGGCGCCCCTGGCAGGATCTTTGCTGGCAGGCATTTTCGGTACCGCCCTGGGCGGCAACCGCATCGGCCGCGTTGGCAGCCGCACGCTCACCATCCTGGGTGTGTTCATTGCCTTCGTCATCTCTGCGATGACGTTCCAGAGCGTGGTGTTTGAAGGCGCGACCTTCAACCAGACGCTCTACACCTGGATGACCGTCGGGTCGCTGAAGATGGAGATCGGTTTCATGATCGACTCCATCACCGCGATGATGATGTGCGTGGTGACCTTTGTGTCGCTGATGGTGCACATCTACACCATGGGCTACATGGCGGAAGACGACGGCTATGACCGTTTCTTCTCGTACATCTCGCTGTTCACCTTCTCCATGCTGATGCTGGTGATGAGCAACAACCTGCTGCAGCTGTTCTTCGGCTGGGAAGCGGTGGGCCTGGTGTCGTACCTGCTGATCGGTTTCTACTTCAAGAAGGAAACCGCGATCTTCGCCAACATGAAGGCCTTCGTGGTCAACCGTGTCGGTGACTTCGGCTTCATCCTGGGCATCGGCCTGATCGCTGCCTACACCGGCACCCTGAACTACACCGAAATCTTCGCCAAGACCAATGAGCTGAGCGGCATGACCTTGCCGGGCTCGACCTGGTCGTTGATGACGGTGATCTGCATCTGCCTGTTCATCGGTGCGATGGGCAAGTCGGCCCAGTTCCCGCTGCACGCCTGGCTGCCCGATTCGATGGAAGGTCCTACCCCCATCTCGGCACTGATCCACGCGGCCACCATGGTGACCGCCGGTATCTTCATGGTCTCGCGCATGTCGCCGCTCTATGAGCTGTCTGACGCAGCCCTGAACTTCATCCTCGTGATTGGCTCGATCACCGCGCTGTTCATGGGTATCCTGGGCATCATCCAGAACGACATCAAGCGCGTGATCGCGTACTCCACGCTATCGCAGCTGGGTTACATGACCATCGCACTGGGCGTGTCGGCCTACTCGGTGTCGGTGTTCCACCTGATGACGCACGCGTTCTTCAAGGCACTGCTGTTCCTCGGCGCGGGCTCGGTCATCATGGGCATGCACCACAACCAGGACATCCGCTGGATGGGTGGCGTGCGCAAGTACATGCCCATCACCTGGATCACCTTCCTGCTGGGTAACCTGGCACTGATCGGTACGCCGTTCTTCTCGGGCTTCTACTCGAAGGACGCGATCATCGAAGCAGTGCACGCCTCCAACCTGCCTGCCGCCGGCTTTGCCAACTTTGCCGTGCTCGCTGGCGTGTTCATCACTGCGTTCTACTCGTTCCGCCTGTACTTCATCGTGTTCCACGGTAAAGAGCGCTACGACCAGAACCCCGATGCCCACCATGACGATCACCACGCCCACGATGACCACCACGGCCATGGCCACGATGCCAAGCCGCATGAGTCGCCATGGGTGGTGACCCTGCCGCTGGTGCTGCTGGCGATTCCTTCGGTGGTGATCGGTGCGATTGCGCTGATGCCGATGCTGTTCGGTGACTTCTTCAAGGGCGTCATCTATGTCGATGGCAGCAAGCACGGCGCGATGGCCGAGCTGGCCGAGAAGATCCACGGCTGGATCCCGATGGCACTGCATGGCTTCACCGCTGCGCCGTTCTGGCTGGCGCTGGCCGGTGTGGTGACCTCCTATGTGTTCTACATGGTCAAGCCCGAGATTCCTGCCGCCATCAAGCGCATGAGCGAGAAGGTCGGCCTGTACCAGGCACTGGAAGGCAAGTACGGTGTGGACTGGGTCTATGAAAACATCTTCGCCCGCGGCTCGCGCGTGCTGGGTGGCGTGTTCTGGAAGGTGGGCGACCAAGGCCTGATCGACGGCCTGCTCGTCAACGGTTCCTGGAAGCTGGTGGGCCGCATCTCCGCCCTGGTGCGCTGGCTGCAGACGGGTTATGTGTACCACTACGCATTGGTCATGATTCTGGGTATCTTCCTGGCCATGACGTACTTCGTGCTGCTCAACAAGTAAGGAAGAAGAAAAATGGGATTGTTGAGTCTTGCAATTTGGACGCCCATCGTCTTTGGTACGGTCCTGCTGGCCTTTGGCAAGCAGGAGCAGGCCAAGATGGTGCGCTGGATCGCACTGGTCGGTGCGCTGATAGGCCTCTTGGTCACCTTGCCGCTGTACACCGGCTTCCAGCTGGGTACGTCGGCGATGCAGTTCGTCGAGAAGGCGTCCTGGATTCCACGCTTTGGTATCAACTACTACCTGGGCGTCGATGGCATCTCCTTCTGGTTTGTGCCGCTGACTGCCTTCATCACGGTGATCGTGGTGCTGGCGTCCTGGGAGTCGATCACCGAGCGCGTGAACCAGTACATGGGCGCGTTCCTGATCCTGTCGGGTCTGATGATCGGTGTGTTCTCGGCACTGGACGGTCTGCTGTTCTACGTGTTCTTTGAAGCCACGCTGATCCCGATGTACCTGATCATCGGTATCTGGGGCGGCCCGAACCGCATCTACGCAGCGTTCAAGTTCTTCCTGTACACGCTGATGGGTTCTCTGCTGACCTTGATCGCGCTGCTGTACCTGTACACCAAGGCCGGTAGCTTCGAGATTCTGGCCTGGCACCAGCTGCCGCTGACGATGACCGAGCAGACCTTGATCTTCTTTGCCTTCTTCGCTGCGTTTGCCGTGAAGGTGCCGATGTTCCCGGTCCACACCTGGCTGCCCGACGTTCACGTCGAAGCGCCTACCGGTGGTTCTGCCGTGCTGGCCGCGATCATGCTGAAGCTCGGTGCCTATGGTTTCCTGCGGTTCTCGATGCCCATCGCACCTGATGCGTCGCACGAATGGGCCTGGCTCATCATCGCGCTGTCGCTGGTGGCTGTGATCTATGTGGGTCTGGTGGCGATTGTGCAGAAGGACATGAAGAAGCTCGTGGCTTATTCGTCCGTCGCACACATGGGCTTTGTGACCCTGGGCTTCTTCATCTTCAATGACATCGGTGTCATGGGTGGCCTGATGCAGATGATTGCCCACGGCTTTGTGTCGGGCGCAATGTTCCTGTGTATCGGTGTGCTGTACGACCGCGTGCATTCGCGTGATATCGCTGCCTACGGCGGCGTGGTCAACACCATGCCCAAGTTCGCCGCCTTTGCACTGCTGTTTGCGATGGCCAACTGCGGCCTGCCAGGCACCGCCGGTTTCATCGGTGAGTGGATGGTGATCCTGGGCGCCACCAAGTTCAACTTCTGGATTGGTGTGCTGTCGGCCACCGCGCTGATTCTGGGCGCTGCCTACACGCTGTGGATGTACAAGCGCGTGTACTTCGGCCCAGTGACCAATGACCATGTGCGCGAGCTCAAGGACATCGGTTGCCGCGAATTCCTAATCCTGGGCATCTTGGCTGCTGCCGTGCTGATCATGGGTGTCTACCCTGCGCCGTTCACCGATGTGATGGGTGCCTCGGTGGCCGACCTGCTCAAGCATGTCGCTGCGTCCAAGCTGTGATGGTCGGACAGAATTGAGAGACTTGAGATGATTGATAACATCAGCTGGCTGGCTATCTATCCTGAAATCGTGCTGTTGGTGATGGCCTGCGTCATCACCATCGTGGACCTGGGCGTCAAGAGCGCAGGGCGCACGCTCACCTACATTCTGTCGCTGCTGACCCTGGTGGTCGTGGCGGTGATCACCGGTATCTATGCCAGCAATGGCAATACCTTCTACGCCTTTGGCAACATGGTCGTCTCCGACGCCATGGGCAACTGGCTCAAGTGCGCTGCGGCCATCGCGATGGCTGTGACCCTGGTGTATGGCCGTGGTTACTCGCGTGACCGTGGCATGCTCAAGGGCGGTGAGTATTTCATCCTGTCGCTGCTCGCGCTGCTGGGCATGAACGTGATGATCTCGGGCAACAACTTCCTGATCATCTACCTGGGCCTGGAGCTGCTGACCCTGTCGAGCTACGCGCTGGTCTGCCTGCGCCGTGACAACACCGCGGCGGTGGAAGCGGGCATGAAGTACTTTGTGCTGGGTGCGATGGCCTCGGGTTTCCTGCTGTACGGCCTGTCGATGATCTACGGCGCCACCGGCTCGCTCGATATCGGTGAAGTGTTCAAGGCGGTGAACTCCGGCCTGATCCGCCACCAGGTGCTGGTGTTTGGTCTGGTGTTTGTGGTTGCTGGCCTGGCCTTCAAGCTGGGTGTGGTGCCTTTCCACATGTGGGTGCCTGACGTCTACCAAGGCGCACCCACGGCCATCACGATGATCGTGGGCGGCGCGCCCAAGCTGGCAGCTTTCGCGATCGTGATCCGCCTGCTGGTGGACGGCCTGCTGCCGCTGGCCTTTGACTGGCAACAGATGCTGGCCGTGCTGGCCATCCTCTCGCTGCTGATCGGTAACCTGGCCGCTATTGCACAGACCAATATCAAGCGCATGCTGGCCTACTCGACGATCTCCCAAATGGGCTTTGTGCTGCTGGGTCTGATGTCCGGCGTGGTCAATGGCAATGTCGAAGCGGCCACCGCTGGCAACGCCTACAGCGCCTCGATGTTCTACGTCGTGAGCTATGTGCTGACCACCCTGGCCACGTTCGGTGTGGTGCTGCTGCTGGCCCGTGAAGGCTTCGAGAGCGAAGAGATCGCCGACTTTGCCGGTCTGAACCAGCGCAGCCCGCTGTACGCTGGCGTGATGGCAATCTGCCTGTTCTCGATGGCCGGTATTCCTCCGCTGGTGGGCTTCTACTCGAAGCTGGCCGTGCTGCAGGCGCTGGTCGCATCGGGCAGTGGCCTGTACATTGCGCTGGCGGTGTTCGCGGTGATCATGTCGCTGATCGGCGCCTTCTACTACCTGCGCGTGGTCAAGGTCATGTACTTCGACAAGCCCATCACCGCCGCCAAGGTGCATGCACCGCTGGACGTGCGTGCCGTGCTGGTCGTCAATGGCGCGCTGGTGCTGATCCTGGGCATCATGCCCGGCGGTCTGATGAAGCTGTGCTCTGACGCCGTGCTGCGCGCACTCGCCAGCTAAGCGGCTCGGCAACCGAGCCTGACAAAGCCCGCATGTCTATCACTGCATCCATCTGGTTGGTGATCGTGGCGGGCTTTGTTGCGGCCAATCTGCCGTTTCTGAACCAACGCATCCTGGCTGCTGGGCCCCTGTGCCATGACGGCAGCAGTGCCGGCAAGGCCCTGTGGATCCGCCTGGTCGAGCTCGTCGTGCTGTACTTCCTCATCGGGGCCTTTGCGATGCTGCTCGAAGGCCGTGCCGGCCAGCGCAGCAGCCAGGGCTGGGAGTTCTATGCGGTCACCGGCACCTTGTTCCTGACCTTTGCCTTCCCCGGTTTTGCCTACCAGTACCTGCTGCGCAAGGTGAGCCGAGCGGGGTGAGCCTGTGAAGGTCTTCAACCTGCGCTGCCCCTTGGGCCATATCTTTGAGGGCTGGTTCGCCTCGGACGCCGCGTTCGAGCAGCAACAAAGCCAGGGCTGGCTCAGCTGCCCGATGTGCAACTCGCACGAGATCGTCAAAGGCCTGAGCACGCCGCATCTGGCGCGCAAATCCAATTCCCTGGCCCCAGCGGCGCCTGCTGCGCAACCTTCATCCAGCGCAGCCCCTGCACAGCCTGGTAGCGCGCCGGCTGCGTCCTCGCCATCCCAGGCCCCTCATAGCCCGCTCAGCGATGCCCGGCGCCTGCAACAGGCCTGGCTGGAGCTGTCGCGCCAGATCGTAGCCAACACCGACGATGTAGGCAGCGGCTTTGCCGACCTGGCCCGGCAGATGCATGAGGGCGAGGTCGATGCCCGCCCGATCCGGGGCACTGCCACCCCCGAGGAGCAGCGCGCTTTGGTCGATGAGGGCATCGATGTGCTGCCCTTGCTGCTGCCCGAAGCGAGCAAGCACCGCCTGCAATAGGCTTTATCTGTCGCCTTGGCAGCAGCCCGCCTGGCTGGCATGCTGCAGCGCCGATGATGCACAGCGCGTATGAATGGGTTGGGGCAGGGCCTTTGCATTGTCGCCCGTGCTTGATTTTGATGACAAAAAGACGACCACTTGTCCCTCAGGTGACTATCAAAAAGTGAGCGCATAAAGCCCACGGGTTAACGCGTACGCAGCCTCACCTACAGGCTTTCCCCAGTGTTGCGTTGCAGTATTCTTTCCTAGTATTGGCAGCATCGAAGCGACGTATATTTCCATCCAGGAAATGGCGTCGCACTTTTTTCCAGCGAAGCGGTGCGGTGCCCATGAGTGATGTCATTCTTCAAACCCGAGATCTCACCAAGGAGTTTCGGGGATTCACAGCAGTCAGCAATGTCAACCTGTCGGTGCAGCGGGGCTCGATCCATGCGCTGATCGGCCCCAATGGGGCCGGCAAGACGACATGCTTCAACCTGCTGACCAAGTTTCTGACGCCCACCAAGGGCATCATCCATTTCAACGGCACGGACATCACCAGTGAAGAGCCGGCGCAGATTGCCCGCCGGGGGGTGATCCGCTCCTTCCAGATCTCGGCGGTGTTCCCGCACCTGAGCCTGATGGAGAACGTGCGCATCGCCTTGCAGCGCAAGCTGGGCACGTCCTTCCACTTCTGGAGCAGCGAGCGCACCCTGGACAAGCTCAATGGCCGCGCCGTGGCCTTGCTCGAAGAGGTGGGCCTGGCGCACCTGGCCGACGAGATCACCTTGAACCTGCCTTATGGCCAAAAGCGTGCGCTCGAGATTGCCACCACCTTGGCGATGGAGCCCGAGCTGATGCTGCTCGATGAGCCCACGCAGGGCATGGGCCACGAGGACGTCGAGCGCGTCACCCAGCTGATCAAGAAGGTCTCGGCTGGCCGCACCATCTTGATGGTCGAGCACAACATGAAGGTCATCTCGACGATTGCAGACCGCATCACGGTGCTGCAGCGCGGCGCGATCCTGGCCGAGGGCGACTACCAGACGGTGTCGCAGAACCCCCAGGTGATGGAAGCGTATATGGGAACCACCGACGGCCAGCTGCAGGGAGCGCACTGACATGAATGAGAAAAACGGAGTGCCTGCACTGGAGATCAGCGATCTGCACGCCTGGTATGGCGAGTCGCACGTGCTGCATGGCGTGAACATGCGCGTGATGCCGGGCGAGGTGGTGACCTTGCTGGGCCGCAATGGCGCGGGCCGCACATCGACGATGCGTGCGGTGATGGGCCTGACCGGAGCGCGCAAGGGCTCGATCAAGATCCATGGCGTCGAGACCATCCAGATGCCCACGCACAAGATTGCGCATCTGGGCCTGGGTTACTGCCCGGAAGAGCGCGGCATCTTTGCCAGCCTCTCCTGCGAAGAGAACCTGATGCTGCCGCCGGACCTCAAAACCGGCTCAGCCGGCATGTCGGTGGAAGAGATCTACGAGATGTTCCCCAACCTGGCCGAGCGCCGCCAAAGCCAGGGCACGCGCCTGTCGGGCGGCGAGCAGCAGATGCTGGCCGTGGCCCGCATTCTGCGCACCGGCGCCAAGCTGCTGCTGCTCGATGAGATCTCTGAAGGCCTGGCCCCCGTCATCGTGCAGGCGCTGGCCCGCATGATCGTGAGCCTGCGCGCCAAGGGCTACACCGTGGTGATGGTCGAGCAGAACTTCCGCTTTGCCGCGCCACTGGCCGACCGCCTCTATGTGATGGAACACGGCCAGATCGTCGAGCAGTTCAGCGCCGACGAGCTCGAAGGCAAGATGCCTTTGCTCAACACCTTGCTGGGGGTTTAGCCTCCCACTTTTTTGCAACCCTGGCGCAGCGCAGACTGCCGCCATGTATTGAGAACAGATATTTTTTAGGAGACAAGATGAAAGCAAAGCTCAAAGCCATTGCCCAGGTGGCATGTTTGGTCGCCCTGTCCGCAGGCGCTGCCCAGGCACAAGAAAAGGTGAAGATCGGCTTCATCACCGACATGTCCAGCCTCTACGCCGATGTGGAAGGCAAGAACGGCGCAGTCGCGATCCAGATGGCCATCGATGACTTTGGTGGCAAGGTGCTGGGCCAGCCGATCGAGATGGTCTCGGCCGACCACCAGAACAAGGCCGACATCGCTGCCTCCAAGGCGCGCGAGTGGATCGATACCGCAGGCGTGACCATGCTGTTTGGCGGCACCAACTCCGGCACCGCACTGGCCGCTGCCAAGGTGGCGCAAGAGAAAAAGCGCGTCTACTTCAACAGCGGCGCGGGCTCCTCGGCACTGACCAATGAGCAATGCAGCCCCTATACCGTGCACTATGCCTATGACACCGTGGCGCTGGCCAAGGGCACCGGCGGCGCGGTGGTGGACCGTGGCGGCAAGTCCTGGTTCTTTCTGACGGCCGACTACGCATTCGGCCACTCGCTGGAAGCGGACACCACGGCCGTCATCAAGGCCAAGGGCGGCCAGGTGCTGGGCTCGGTGCGCCACCCGCTCAACGCGTCTGACTTCTCGTCCTTCCTGCTGCAGGCGCAAAGCTCCAAGGCCCAGATCCTGGGTCTGGCCAATGCCGGCGGCGACACCATCAATGCCATCAAGGCCGCGCGTGAGTTCGGCATCAACAAGACCATGAAGACCGCCGGCTTGCTGGTCTTCCTGTCCGACATCCACAGCATGGGCCTGAAGAACACCGAAGGCTTGCTGCACACCACCAGCTGGTACTGGGATCTGAACGACGACACGCGCAAGTTTGCCGACAAGTTCTTCGCCAAAACCAAGCGCATGCCTACCGATCTGCATGCCGCTGACTACTCGGCCACGATGAACTACCTGAAGGCTGTCGAAGCCGTCAAGACCACCGATGCCGACAAGGTCATGGCCTACCTGAAGAGCACGCCGCTCAACGACTTCTACGGCAAGGGCGTGATCCGCCCCGATGGCCGCTACGCGCACGACATGTACCTGGTCGAAGCCAAGTCGCCTGCCGAATCCAAGAAGCCCTGGGATTACCTGAAGGTTCTGTCCACCTTGCCTGCGGACCAGGTCTGGACGACCAAGGCCGAATCCAAGTGCGCGCTCTGGAAGTAAGCACCGCTCACACCTAACCTGCGTCTTTGCTGCTGGCTGCAGCTGCCCGCCATCGCTGATGGCCCGGGTCGCAAAAGCAGCGGCATGACGCCAGGCCTGTTGTGTTCATTCACTGACTCGTGAGCTTTTCATGGAAATTTTTGGTATCTCATTACCGGCCTTGATGAGCCAGCTGCTGCTGGGTCTGGTCAATGGCTCGTTCTATGCCATTCTCAGTCTGGGATTGGCCGTGATCTTTGGCCTGCTCAACGTGATCAATTTCGCCCACGGCGCTTTGTTCATGCTGGGGGCCATGTTCACCTGGATGGCGGCATCCTACTTCCAGGTCAATTACTGGGTGATGCTGCTGCTGTCGCCGATTCTGGTGGGCATTATCGGGGTGTTGATAGAGCGCTTTTTGCTGCGCCATATCTACAAGCTCGACCACCTCTACGGCCTGCTGCTGACCTTGGGTCTGTCGCTGCTGATCGAGGGCGTGTTCCGCTCGATCTACGGTGTCTCGGGCCTGGGCTACGACACGCCCGAGCTGCTCGAAGGCGCTACCAATGTCGGCGTGATGCTGCTGCCCAACTACCGCATGTGGGTGGTGGTGGCCTCGCTGATCGTCTGCTTTGCCACCTGGTATGTGATCGAGAAAACCCGCCTGGGCGCCTACCTGCGGGCCGGCACCGAGAACCCCCGTCTGGTCGAGGCTTTCGGTGTCAACGTGCCGCTGATGATCATGCTGACCTATGCGTTTGGCGTGGGCCTGGCCGCCTTTGCCGGCGTGCTGGCAGCGCCCGTCTACCAGGTCACGCCGCTGATGGGCCAGAACCTGATCATCACCGTGTTCGCGGTGGTGGTGATCGGTGGCATGGGCTCCATCATGGGCGCCATCGTCACCGGTCTGGCACTGGGCGTGATCGAAGGGCTGACCAAGGTCTTCTACCCAGAAGCCTCGGCCACCGTCGTGTTCGTGATCATGGTCATCGTGCTGCTGGTGCGCCCGGCTGGCCTGTTTGGCAAAGCGAAGTGAGGTGAGGGGATGAATTCCAAGAAGTTTGCCAAACTGGGGTATGGGTTGCTGCTGCTCGGCATGATCGCTGCGCCGTTCATGGGGGCCTACCCTGTGTTCGTGATGAAGCTGATGTGCTTTGCACTGTTCGCCTGTGCGTTCAATCTGCTGCTGGGCTACACCGGTCTGCTGTCCTTTGGCCATGCCGCCTTCTTTGGTGGTGCGGCCTATGTCACCGGCCATGCGATCAAGGTCTGGCACCTGACGCCGGAGCTGGGTATTTTGTTCGGCGTGGTGTTCGGCGCCTTGCTGGGTGTGGTGTTTGGCTGGCTGGCCATTCGCCGCCAGGGGATTTATTTCTCGATGATCACCTTGGCGCTCGCCCAGATGCTGTTCTTTGCCTGCCTGCAAATGCCCTTTACCGGTGGTGAGGACGGCCTGCAAGCGGTGCCGCGCGGCAAGCTGTTTGGCGTGCTGAGCCTGGAGAGCGACTGGACCATGTACTACGTGGCCCTGGCCATCGTGGTGCTGGCCTTCCTGCTGATCATGCGCACCGTGCATTCGCCTTTCGGCCAGGTGCTCAAGGCCCTGAAGGAAAACGAGCCGCGTGCCATCTCGCTGGGCTACGACGTCAACCGCTTCAAGCTGCTGGCCTTTGTCATCTCGGCTGCGCTGGCCGGTCTGGCCGGTTCGCTCAAGACCGTGGTGCTGGGCTTTGCGACCTTGACCGACGTGCACTGGACGGCATCGGGCCAGGTCATCCTGATGACCTTGGTGGGCGGCCTGGGCCTGCTCTCTGGCCCGATCGTCGGCTCGGCTGTGATCGTCGCGCTGGAGAACAAGATCGGCGATATCGGTACCTGGCTGTCGCGCCTGACCGGCGTCGAGTGGTTCAACACCTTGGGTGAGTCGGTGACCATTGTGACCGGCCTGATTTTTGTGATCTGCGTGCTGGCGTTCCGCCGCGGCATCATGGGCGAGTTGATCGCCTTCATGGATCGCAATAAGAAATAGCGGAGGCTTGCAGACCCGCCCAAGTCAAAGACCCGCATTGCGCGGGTCTTTGTTTTTGGGGAGGGCGCGGAGGGCGGTCTTACTTCCAGAGCTTGCAGCTGGATTCGGCCTTGGTGGTCCAGACCTCGTCGGGGCTGAGCGTCTTGAGTACCTTGAAATAATCCCAGGCGCCTTTGGATTCGGCCGGGGCCTTGACCTGCATCAGGTACATCTCATGGGCGTAGCGGCCATCAGGGCGGACAACGCCCTTGGCATAGAAGTCGGACAGGGGCTCGGCCTTCAGCGCGGCCATCACCTTGTCCGAATCGGTGGACTTGATGCGGTCGGCCGTCTTTAGGTAGGTCATCATCGCCGAGTAATCGGCCGCCTGCAGCGAGGTGGGCATCTTCTTGAACTTCTCGAAGAAGCGGTCCGAGAACTTGCGGCTTTCCGGGTTCAGGTCCCAGTGCCAGCTGTCGGTGAACATCAGGCCTTCGGTCTGCTTGAGCCCCAGGCTGTGGATGTCCGAGCTGAACAGCAGCATGCCGGCGAGCTTCATGGTCTTGGTCACGCCAAACTCGCGCGCGGCCTTGATAGTGTTGATGGTGTCGCCACCGGCATTGGCCATCGCCAGAATCTGGGCCTTGGAGTTTTGCGCCTGCAGCAGGAAGGATGAGAAATCCGAGGCATTGATCGGATGCCGCACGGCGCCCACCACGCGGCCACCTGCGGCCTTGATCACCTTGGTGGTATCGGCCTCCAGCGCATGGCCAAAGGCGTAGTCGGCTGTCAGAAAGAACCAGTCCTTGTCGCCCAGCGCCACAATGGCGCCGCCGGTGCCCTTGGCCAGGGCTACGGTGTCATAGGCATAGTGCACGGTGTAGGGGCTGCACTGGTCATTGGTCAGCGCCGAGGTGCCCGAGCCGTTGACGATGATGAGGCGTTTTTTCTCCTCGGCCACCTTGGCCATCGCCAGGCCGGTGCTGGAGGTGGTGCCGCCCACCAGCATCTGCATATCGCGCTGGTCAAACCACTCGCGTGCCTTGGAGGCGGCCAGGTCGGCCTTGTTCTGGTGGTCGGCCACCATCAGCTCCACCGGCTTGCCCAGCAGCTTGCCGCCAAAGTCATCAATCGCCATCTGCAAGGCCAGCGCTCCGCCCTTGCCATCGACATCGGCATAGACGCTGGACATGTCGGTGATGAAGCCGATCCGCACCTTGTCTTGCGCCAGCGCACCTTGGGCGAACAGGGCCAGCACGCAGCCGGCGGCAGCGGCCGCAATCGCGCGTCGCCGGTGCGGCCGGGCAGAACGCAAAGAGGGCATTGCAGGAACATTCATCGGAAGGTCTCCTTGTTCAAATAGACAGGCGTGCAGTGCGGCTGCCAGGTGCGGCGCACCCGTGGGCTGCTGCGCCCCGATGGTTGCAGGCTGCTTGGCGCGCGCCTACTGGGGTAAGCACCAGCGCGGCGCAAAAAACGGGGCTGCGCGCGCGGCACGAAGCGGCTATACTGCTCGCAGCTCCGGGGTGTGCGAAAGCGCTGAGATGCCAAAGGCAGTTGCAAGACTGCTGAGTAGTGAACCCGACGAACTTGATCCGGTTCATGCCGGCGGAAGAAGAGCGGGACCCTGAAAGCACAGCGGTGGAAGGCAGGCAGCGTTGCATGGCACGCGCCTGCGGCCACCTGCCACGCACACCCCAGGCGCCTCGCGCACTGGGGTTTTGTCTTTTTTGGGGACGGCACCTGTCAGCGCGCAACAGGTGCCGCCATGGCCACCTAACAGCGGCCCTGGCACCACGCACAGCACGGCCGGGCCGGGGTGTAGTCGATGGGCGTGTTGCGGCCAAGCAGCCATGCCTGGCGTGTTGCAGCAGAAGAGGGCCGGCACGTCTCGGAGCGTTCGATGAAATCAACCGCTTTGAGGAGACTGCCATGAACGCCCCTGAGTCCCTGTTCATCCCCGCCACCGGTGATGCCCCCGATGCCGCCCGCTTTGGCGAACTGCTGGCCCAATCGCGCCTGCCTTTCCCTGCGTCGACCAAGTCCTATCTGGCCGGTGCCATCCACCCGCAGCTGCAGGTGCCGGTGCGCGATATTGCGCTGACCAACGGAGAGCAGGTCAGCGTCTACGACACCTCGGGCCCCTACACCGACCCGGCCGTGGCCATCGATGTGCGCCAGGGCCTGCCCGCGCTGCGTGCCGAATGGATCGCGGCGCGCGGCGACAGCCACTACTATGTGGGGCGCCAGCGCGTGGCGCTCGATGACGGCGGCAAGCGCGGCGAAGAAGACCTGCGCGTGGCCCAGCTGCGGGCCGAGGCCGCTGCATTGCAGCGCCAGCCGCGCCGCGCCAAGAGCGGCGCCAACGTGACCCAGATGCACTATGCACGCAAAGGCATCATCACCCCCGAGATGGAGTATGTGGCCTTGCGCGAGAACGGCCGCCGCGAATGGATGGCCGAGTACCAGCGCGATGCCGCGCGCGAGGCGCGCCTGGCCGGCAACAGCCTGGGCGCGGCCATCCCCAAGATCATCACGCCCGAGTTTGTGCGTGATGAGGTGGCGCGAGGCCGGGCCATCATCCCGGCCAATATCAACCACCCCGAGATTGAGCCGATGGCGATTGGCCGCAACTTCAAGGTCAAGATCAATGCCAACATCGGCAACTCGGCGGTGACCTCGAGCATCGAGGAAGAGGTCGAGAAGCTGGTCTGGGCGATCCGCTGGGGTGCGGACAATGTGATGGACCTGTCCACCGGCAAGAACATCCACACCACGCGCGACTGGATCGTGCGCAACTCGCCGGTGCCCATTGGCACGGTGCCGATCTACCAGGCGCTGGAGAAGGTGGGCGGCGTGGCCGAGGACCTGACCTGGGAGATCTTCCGCGACACCCTGGTGGAGCAGGCCGAGCAGGGCGTGGACTATTTCACGATCCATGCCGGCGTGCGCCTGGCCTATATCCACCTGACAGCCCAGCGCCGCACCGGCATCGTCTCGCGCGGCGGCTCGATCATGGCCAAATGGTGCATGGCCCACCACCGCGAGAGCTTCCTCTACACGCATTTCGAAGACATCTGCGACATCATGAAGCAGTACGACGTGAGCTTCTCGCTGGGCGACGGCCTGCGCCCGGGCTGCGCCTCGGATGCCAACGACGAAGCCCAGTTTGCCGAGCTGGCCACCCTGGGTGAGCTGACCCAGCTGGCCTGGAAGCACGATGTGCAGACCATGATCGAAGGCCCCGGCCATGTGCCCATGCACATGATCCAGGCCAATATGACCGAGCAGCTCAAGCACTGCCATGAGGCGCCGTTCTACACCCTGGGCCCGCTGACCATCGACATCGCGCCGGGCTACGACCATATCGCCAGCGCCATCGGCGCAGCGATGATCGGCTGGTTTGGCACCGCCATGCTGTGCTATGTAACGCCCAAGGAGCACCTGGGCCTGCCCGACCGCGATGACGTCAAGCAGGGCATCATTGCCTACAAGATTGCAGCGCACGCAGCCGATGTAGCCAAGGGCCACCCGGGGGCCCGGGCGCGTGACGATGCGCTCAGCCAGGCGCGCTTTGATTTCCGCTGGGAGGACCAGTTCAACCTGGGGCTGGACCCGGACACGGCCCGCGCCTTCCATGACGAAACCCTGCCCAAGGACAGTGCCAAGGTGGCGCATTTCTGCTCGATGTGCGGGCCCAAGTTCTGCTCGATGAAGATCACGCAGGAGGTGCGCGAGTTTGCCAAGAACCAGGGCGTGGCCGAAGAGCAGGGCATTGCCGTGGGTATGCAGGCCAAGGCGGCGGAGTTCAACCGGGCGGGCGGCGATTTCTACATCCCGATCGCCAGCGACACCACGGCCAGATAAGGACGCGGCGGGCGTTGACCCCATGCGGCCACCACCTGGTGGCCGCATTGGCGCCTCGGTGTCAGCAGCATTTGCTGCGCTGCACTAAACTGCGGACTGCCATCTGCCAGCCCCTTTCAACGCCAGAAAGCCCTTTGCCATGAACGTCACGCAAGCCATGAAAGAGCGCCGCTCGGTGCGCGCCTTTTTGCCCAAAGCTCCCTCTGCCCACGAGGTGCACAGCCTGATCGCCGATGCGGCCCAGGCGGCATCGGGCGGCAACCTGCAGCCCTGGCGGGTGGTGGCGCTGGCGGGCCATGCGCTGCACGAACTGACCGATGCCATTGCAGATGCGCAGCCGCTGCCCGAAGGCGGCAACAACTACACCTACCCGCCCAATCTCTGGGAGCCGTATCGCACGCGCCGCTTCAAGAACGGTGAGGACCTGTACAAGACCATCGACATTCCGCGCGAGGACAAGGCCGCGCGCCTGGAGCAGCTGGCCAAGAACGGCCGCTTCTTTGGCGCCCCGGTGGGCCTCTTGGTGTTTGCCGACGAGCGCATGGGTTATGCGCAGTGGGTGGACCTGGGCATTTACCTGCAGTCCCTCATGCTGCTGGCCACCGAGCGCGGCCTGGCCACCTGTGCCCAGGGCTACTGGCGCCGCTATGGCGACACGGTGGAGCGGGTGCTCAAGGCGCCAGAGCCTTACCGTGTGGCCTATGGCATTGCGCTGGGCTATGAAGACCTGACGGCGCCCATCAACGGCCTGCGCGCCGACCGCGCACCCTTTGGCGACTGGGCGCAGATGCGCGGGTTTGACTGAAGCTTTTGGTCGGGAGCATCAGACCGCGATATAGCGGTCCTTGCGGTGGTTCATCGCCACAATCAGGTTCAGGATGACGGCGCCTGCAATCGACCAGGCGACCGACACGGCCGGCACCAGCCACAGCGCAAACGCCACGATGAGGCAGTCCAGGCCCATCTGCACCTTGCCGGCCGACCAGCCATGGCGCTCCTGCAGGTAGAGCACCAGAATGCCAAAGCCGCCCAGGCTGACCCGGTGGCGGAACAGAATCAAAAAGCCGGTGCCCAGCAGCACACCGCCAAGGATGCCGGCCAGCGGCTGGGACACATAGGAGATGGAAAGCAGCGCCGGCAGCAGCTCGGTGAGCCAGGAGGTGGCCACCACCGCGATAAAGGTCTTGACCACAAAGGCAGTGCCCATGCGCTTGGCCGCCAGCCAGTAGAACGGCAAATTCAGACAGAAGAACAGCAGGCCCAGATCGCTGCCGGTGGCGTAGTGCCCCAGCAGTGCAATGCCGGCAATGCCGCCCGTCAGCAGCCCCGCGCTTTTGTACAGCACCAAGGCGGTAGAGATCAGCAAGATGCCGACCGCCATCGCGATGCCATCCTCCAGCCAGGAATGGCCGGAGGAGCCGGTCTTGAGCGCCCAGCGGAATTTGTCGGAGGTCAGTTGGCTCACGCGCGCAAAGCCTGCGCTGGCAAAGAGGCGGTATCGGGTCATGGGAAGAGGGCAAGCAAGAGTCCTGCCAGCTTGGGGCGCAGCGCATGTCCCCACTCTGACCAGGCGCAAGCAAAAGGCGAGATAGCCCTCAAATATAGGGCTAACCCTTATCCCTCAAGCCCCGCCGAGGATTGGCGCAGCCCGGCTGCAGGCTGCCATCCCCGGTTCAGTCGCTTACTTCCAAATGGGGCACTGGGCCTCTTGCTTGCTGGCAAACAGCGTCTCGCCTGGCAGCGCCTTGAGCAGCTTGAACGAGTCATGCTTGCCCTTGGACTCTTCCGGCGTCTTGACCTGCAGCAGGTACATGTCGTGCACATAGCGGCCATTGGGCTCGATCTTGCCCTTGCCGAACATGTCGTTCAGCGGCATCGACTTGAGGGTCTGCATCACCTTGTCGGCATCCAGGCTCTGGGCCTTCTCTACGGCCTTGAAGTAGCTCATTGCTGAGGAGTAGTCGGAGGCCTGCAGCGAGGTGGGCATTTTCTTGGTGCGGGCGTAGTAGCGGTCGGTCCAGGCGCGGGCCTCGGGCGAGCGGTCCCAGTACCAGCTGTCGGTGAACATCAGGCCACCGGCGAGCTTGAGGCCCAGGCTCTCGACCTCATTGGCGAACACCATCAGCGCCACGGGCTTCATCTTGGGCGTAATGCCAAACTCACGTGCGGCCTTGAGCGCGTTCATGAAGTCACCGCCGGCATTGGCCAGGCCGAGGATCTCGGCCTTGCTGGCCTGCACCTGCACCAGGTAGGACGAAAAATCGTTCGCATGGAAGGGCGCACGCACCGATTTGACGATCTGGCCGCCCTGGGCCTGCACCACCTGGGTTACATCGGCCTCCAGGGTGTGGCCAAAGGTGTAGTCGGCGACCAAGAGCGCCCAGGTCTTGGCGCCTTGCTCGGACACCGCCCGGCCCGTGCCGCGCGCAATGGCCGTGGTGTCGCTGTTGTAGTGCACCCAGTACGGCGAGCACTGGCTGCCCGTCAGGTTGGAGGAGTAGGCGCCATTGATCAGCAGCACGCGCTTTTTCTCATTGGCCACCTGGCCCATGGCCAGCGCCGTCGCGGTATTGGTGCCGGCAATCAGCAGCTGCACATCCTGGGTGTCGACCCATTCCCGCGATTTGGTCGAGGCGATATCGGCCTTGTTCTGGTGGTCGGCCGACAAGAGCTCGATCGGGCGGCCCAAGAGCTTGCCGCCAAAGTCCTCGATGGCCATCTGGATGGCGGTCACGCCGCCCTTGCCATCGCCGTCCGAATACTGGCTGGACATATCGGTGAGAAAACCCAGGCGCACCGGCGCTGGGGCCTGTGCCTGGGCCGTGCCGGTGATCGCGCAGCAGGCGAGGGCACAGGCGCTGAGCGCGGGCCGAAAGCGCAGGGAGGTTGGGGTGGACATACGAGACTCCTTTGTTATGGGTTGCTTTGGTGGTGCAACAGCCATGCTAAGAGCAGATGCCAGATGGCGACAGGGTGGAAGCCGCGGCGCCGCGCCGCGTTTGTCACCCACGTTACCGGGCGCGCTGTGCAGAGGAATATTTGATAAGTTGATAAATACAAATAAATACCAAATAACACATAGGAATATTTGTCCAGAGGGCATGCTGCTGTAAGAGCGGCTCTGTCAAATCTTCTTCATCAGGATGTCACCCGCCGTTGCAACACTCCCGCCTTTCTTTTGGGATCCCTATGCGACGCTTACCCCTTGTGGCCGCCATGGCCTCTTTGCTCATCCTCACCACACAAACCACGCCAGCGGCAGATCTATCGGTGCAGACCCCCGCTGGCCAGGCGCTGGAGGCCAAGCTGGCCGCCGCTGACCCGCAAGGCCAGGTCTATGCTGCGCATGTATTCAATGACCCGGCAGCGACCAAGCTGCCTGATGGCTGGCGCCCAGCCTCATGGAATAAGGGCACGGTGACTATGGATGCCAGCACCGGCAATCTGCTGATCAACGGCAAGGCCAATGACACTGCGATGACGGCAGTCCTCCTGCCCGTGGAGCTGGAGAAGCTGTCCAACTACCGGGTGGATGTGGAGTTCAGCTTCGAGCAGCAGAACAACGCCACGCGCTGGGGCAGTGTGATGTACCGCACCTCGCCCGCCACAAATTCTCCGGCGCACGAGCCCTACTACCAATTTGCGATTCGCCAGACGGCCACAGCCAACAATGGCACCGAATTTGCGCTCCGCAAGGCGAATGCCTGGTCGGTGCAGGGCACCAAGCCCTTTACCGAGGCGATCAGCGCCGCGAAAACCTATACCGCCAGCGTTGTGGTCTATGGCAACCGGGTGCGCCAGTACCTCGATGGGGCCTTGCTGCACGACACGGTGATGACGGCCGACATGGCCAACGGGGGCATTGGCATGTCGACTGCCGGCCTCATCATGCGTGTCAAAAGCATCAAGGTGACCGAGCAGATCACGCCACTGCCTGAGTTCGATATGCCTGTGGCCGTGCAGGACGCCGGCAGCGCAGCGGCAATGGCACCCACCCTGGTACAGGCGGCAGAAGGCCTGCAATCGCTGGCTGGCACCGGCGCCAGCAATGCGCTGTGGACGCTGGACAGCGCCCTCAACCTGCTTGACGCCAGCGGCGCCACCGTGGGTCCGCTGGCGGCCTACTTTGCCCAGCCCAACCGCAACACCATTCCGCTGTTGCGCATCCAGGATGCAGCGACCCTGAATGCGCTGGTGACTTTCTCCGACCAGGTGCACAATCTCGCCGACCTGACCTTGTTGTCCAGCGATGTGGCACTGCTCAAGCAAGCCCGCGTGGCGCTGCCCAAGCTGCGCACGGCGGTGGATTTCAGCGAGCGCAAGCTGACCACGTCCAAGGCCGATCTGCTGACCATCGTGGGCGATACCAACCGGGCGGGCGCCAAGATCGCGATCCTGCCCGAGGGCCTGACAACCCGCGCATTTGTCGCCCACCTGCAGCGCCTGCTGATCACGGTCTGGAGCAATGCCGAGGCCGCCACCCCCGAGCAAGCAGCGAAGGTGCTGGTCAGCGGTGTCAACGGCGTCGTCTCTGCCAACAGCGCCGCCTACGCCGAGGTGCTGCGCAAGCTGCCCGCCAACACCTTGCTGCGCAAGCCGCTGGTCATCGGCCACCGGGGTATGCCCAGCCGCGAGGACGAGAACACGCTGGAAAGCGCCAAGGCGGCAGTGGCTGCCGGTGCCGATGCCGTGGAAAACGACATCTACATCACCACCGATGACCACCTGGTCATCATGCATGACGCGACAGTAGACAACACTACCAATGGCACTGGAGCTATCGAGAATATGACGCTGGCGCAGGTTAAAGCCCTTGCCAGCAAAACCAAGGGCTACAAAGTGCCCACCATGCGTGAGTACTTCCAGGCCTTCAAGAACAATCCGATCACCCATGTGATCGAGCTCAAGAGCAGCAACCCGCGCATCATTGCCCAGCTCAAGAAGGAAATGGCCGAAGAGGGGGTGGCGGACCAGTCGGTTGCGATCTCCTTCATTGCCGACCAGCTCAAGCGCAGCGGCGAGCAAATGCCCGAGCTGACGGGCGGTTTCCTCAACAGCATTGGCGACAGCGCCGATGTGCCGGCCAGCGTACGCAATGTGCTGGAAGCGACCCAGGCCAACTCCTCGACCTTCAACCCCAGCTACACCGCCATTCGCCAAAGCACGATGGAAGCGGCCAAGCACCGGGGCGTGACCTTCTGGCCCTGGACAGTGAATACGGCCACTGACTTCTACAAGTACTACAGCTGGGGCACCAACGGCATCACCACCGACCACGCCTACCTGGCCAGCAACTTCCCGGTGGAGATCGCTGCCAAGCTGCAGACGGCCGCACTGGCCTTGAACGAGTCGCTAAGCCTGGGTGTGACCCTGACCACCCAACTGCGTGCGCAAAGCGATGCTACCGCCACCGAGCTGGTGTACCTGGGCGGTACCGCTACGGCGGTGCCCGATGGCAAAGGAGGCCTCAGCTTCAGCAGCGCAGGCACGGCCATCGTCATGCCCGGCTACCGCTACCAGATGGATGGCACCTACAGCTATGTGATCGTGGGCCAGCCCGTGACCCTGGTGGTGGGCGATGGCAGCGATGGCGTGGTGGGCACACCCAATGCACCTGCTGCCGGTAATGTGAGCTGCAGCAGCGCCGTGCCCGGCCAGACCAGCACCTGCGCCGTGGTGCCCCAACCGGGCTACCAGCTGGTGGGCCTGGCGGCAGACAGCAGCTGCCCGGCCGGCCAATGGAATGCCGACCAAACGGCCTACACCACCGGCACGATTGCAGCGCAGTGCCAGGTGCGTTTTGACTTTGTGGCCAAGCCGGCCAGCGCATCCCTGACCCCCATCGGCAAGGACGGCGAGATGCAAGCCACCGTGCAAGGCGGCGGCACGGGCCTGTGGGCCTTTGATGCCGCGCAAGCGGTGGCCGTAAGCCCGGCAGCGGCCGCGCCCAGTGGCCTGAGCTTTCCGTTTGGCGTCGTCAGCCTGCAGCTGACCGGCGGCCAGCCAGGCCAGAGCGCCACGGTGGAGATGACCTACCCGCAGGCGCTGCCCGCCAATGCCAAGTACTACAAGTTTGGCAAGACCGCCGACAACAACCAGGACCACTGGTATGCCTACCCCAACGCCACGATCAGCGGCAACAAGGTCATCCTGACCCTCACCGACGGCCAGACCGGCGATGACGACCTGCTGGCCAATGGCGTCATCCGCGATCCGGGTGGTGTAGCCGTGCTGGCCGATGACCCAGGCACCCCTGGCACCCCTGGCGCTACCGCCACCCCCGTGCCTACCTTGGGCCATGCAGCACTCGCGCTGCTGTCGGGCGGCATGGGCCTGCTGGCCTGGCGCCGCAAGCGCAAGTCGCTGGTTTGATCGCTAGGGTTTGATGGGTAGTTGACCGCCAGTGGTGCCTTGGGGTGCCCTGGCGGTTTTTATCAGTGCTGCTCAATCATTTGTGTGTTTTTTTATTGGTTTTATGGATTTGGGTTCAAATTCTTTATTTGGCAGGTTGCGGTGCGGTATTGGTAAAGACTTTCAGAACAGCACTAGTTAGACTTCTGAATTCGCGTTTCAGGGATTTTGGCAGATTATAAAATCCAGTGTGGCTTTCAAATATTTCTTGGCTGATGCTGTATGGCATGCGATTATATTTATTTATTTATTTAAGATAACAAGATATAATTGTAGTGATTGCTGGATAAGAATTTTTTTGTGCAGTGAGCCTGTTGTATCGCACCTTGTTGGAAGATGGCGACATCTCTGGTGCATTTTTGCATATATTACGCTCAATCTTTCCTGCAATTTGCTAGGATCTTAGCTTTTCAAAGGCTAGGGAATGACTAAAAATCAATATCGCATGTTAGTTCTGGGTGGGATGGTTGTCTCTATATTCGCGGGAGTTGTAGATATAGTATTTGGATTGATTCCAAGAGAACTATATGTGCAGTTATCCATCAGGGAATCAGATTTCGATTATGTGTCGATGATGATCGCCGTATTCGTATTGTTGCCCATGTTCATAGCTGGCTTATACGGAACCCTTAGGTTTAAGCGTTGGGCACCTAAATTCAACATTCTTTTTACTTTGATCGCACTTTTATTTTTAATCGTCGACAGTGCACCATCAGCGCAGTCAAATGTGTCCCAGGTATTAGAATTTTTGGCTACTTACGCGCATGGGCTTGCGCTAACTCTCCCCTTCCTTCACAGCGACGTGAAGCAGATGTTTTGGCCTGCAGAAGCCTGAAGAAAGATAATCTCCCGATCCTGTCTTCACAAAAGGCAGGATTTTGTGATCTTTGCGCAGCGCTCAGCTGATCAAATGCCTTAATTGGCAACCAACGCGGCACAATAGTGTCCTCGAGCGCCTGAGCCCTCAAGCCACCTGCCCAATCCCCCGCGCATCCGGCATGCGCGACGCCCAGGCAAACACCACCATCCCCAGCAGTACCGTCACTGCCAGCCCCAGCGCCAGCAGCAGCCCGCTGTGAAAGAGCTGCGGCGCCACCAGGCCCGAGATGATGGTGAAGACCATCATCTGGCTAAAGCCCTGCAGAGACGAGGCCAGGCCGCGCATCTGGGGGAAATGGCCCATGGCTTCCAAGGTCAGGATGGGCATCAGCTGCGAGATGCCAAAGGTGTAGAGCGTGATCGGCAGGACGGCCCAGGGGACGCTGGGCTGTTGCGTCAGGCTGTTGTAGAGCAGGTTGCTGGCGCAGGCGATGAGCAGGCAGGCATAGCCGATGCGTTTTTGCACGGCAGCTGGGATGCGGCGGGCAAAGAGGCTGGAGACGGCCGAGCCCAGCATGGTGCCGGCGATCAGCGGGATGAACAGCCAGCCCAGCGCAGTTTCGTCCTTGCCCAGGATGGTCATCACAAACTCGGCGGCCGAGCTGATGTAGATGGAGTTGGCGCCGGCCATCAGCGCCAGGCCAATGAGCATGGTGCGGAATTTGCGATTGCGCAGCGCCTGCAGGTAGTTGCCGGCAATGACGCGCAGCTTCAAAGGCGTGCGGCGCTCGGGCGGCAGCGTCTCGGGCAGCTGGCGCCAGATCAGCAGCGCCAGCAGCGCGCCAAAGCCCGAGAGGAAATAGAAGCTGTAGCGCCAGCCACCATGGCTTTGCAGCCAGCCGCCCAGCACGGGCGCCAGCGCAGGGGCCAGGCCAAACACCATCATCACCAGCGCCATCATGCGCTGCGCCTCTGCCCCCTGGTGCTGGTCCTGCACCATCGCGCGCACGATGACCATGCCCGAGCCGGCGCACAGACCCTGCACCAGGCGCATCAGCACCAGCGATTCGATCGAGCCGGCAAAGGCCGCTGCCAGCGAGGTGATGCAGTAGCCGATGGCCGAGACCATCAGCACGCGGCGGCGGCCAAAGGTGTCGCTGAGCGTGCCGTAGAACAGCATGGTGCTGGCCATCGCAAACACATAGACGCTCAGCGTCTGCTGCACCGCTATCGGCGTGGCGCCAAATTCCTGTCCGATGGCATGGAAAGAGGGCAGGTAGGTATCGATGCCCAGCGGACCAATCATGGTGCACAGGGCAAACAGCAAGGTGAGCGTAACGGGTGACTTTTGCATGGGGCGCTGGGCGCTGCCCTGGGCCGCGATCACAGCAAGCGCTGCCTGGCCCTGCGGGCGGAGGAAGAAGCGGGTGGGGGCTAAGGCGCCGAAATGAAGAACCACCGCCTCTCAGAAGAGGGGAGCGGCAAAGTGGCAAGCAAGCATTTAACCAAAAAATGCCGCTGCCTGTGCCCGCTGGCGGCGCCGCCGCAAAGAGCTGGGACATTGGCCCGCTGTAATGCAAAGAGCGCGAAACTGTGTACACATTTCGCGCTCTGGGCGGGTATCGGTGTTGTAGAGCGTTTAGCCCGCGCTGGGGCGCTCGGCGCCCTTGGGGCGAAATGCCTTGCAGACCGCTTCATCGGTCTGCAGATAGGGGCCGCCGATCAGGTCCACGCAGTAGGGCACGGCGGCAAAGATGCCGGGCACCTGCTGCTGGCCTTCGGCGTCCTTGAGGCCTTCCAGGGTCTGGGCAATCGCCTTGGGCTGGCCGGGCAGGTTGATGACCAGGCTGCTGCCCCGGATGACGGCCACCTGGCGCGACAAAATCGCGGTGGGCACAAACTGCAGGCTGATCTGGCGCATTTGCTCGCCAAAGCCGGGCATCACCTTGTCGGCCACGGCCAGGGTGGCTTCGGGCGTCACATCGCGTGGCGCGGGGCCGGTGCCGCCGGTGGTCAACACCAGCGCGCAGCCAGCGTCCACCAGCTCGATGAGGGTCTGGCTGATCAGTGCCTCTTCGTCGGCAATCAGGCGGGTCTCGTACTGCAGCGGGTTGCGCAGCGCGCGGCCCAGCCAGTCCTGCAGCGCAGGCAGGCCCTTGTCTTCATAGACGCCACGGCTGGCGCGGTCGCTGATGGAGACCAGGCCAATCTTGACGCTGTCGCAGGTGTTGCTCATGGCCGGACCCCTTGCGCTGCCATCAGGCCTGGTCATCGTCGTCATCGCCGTCTTCGGGCGCATCGGCGCTGCTGCGGCTGGCGCTGTGGGCGGCCATCACATGGTCGCGCACCAGCTGGAACAGCTCACGGTAGGCGCGGCCCTTGCGGGGCGCCTGGCCGGTCGATTCCTGCACATTGGCCTCATGGGCGCCGGGCATGTCCTTGCGGGCCTGGCGCACCAGCGAGCGCAGCTGCTGGATGTCGGTATCGGGGGCTTCATTGATCCACTGGGCGACGGCGTCGTCGCTGACGATCATGCGGTCGCGCCACTGCTCGGCCGCATGCAGCAGGGCCTTTTCCAGGCTGGAGCCTTCCTTTTGCTCGGACAGGGCGGCATTGATGGCAGCAACTTCGCTGTCTTCGAGCTTGCGCATCAGCTTGCCGATGTACTGCATCTGGCGGCGCTTGCCCTCGAAATTGGTGATGCGCTTGGCTTCGGCCAACGCGTTGGCCAGGATCTCGGGCAATTCCAGGCGCTTGAAGAGATCGCTGCGCAAGGTCAGCAGCTCTTTGCCCAGGTCTTGCAGCTCATCCATCTCCTTTTTCAGGTCGGATTTGCTCGACTCGGTCGTGCCTTTGAGCTCGGCCTTGAGTTCGATATCGAGCTCGCTGCCTTCGGCCACGAACTTGCCGCGAACGAAATAGCCTTTTTTGGGTTTGCGTGACATGGTTAAATGCTTTTGTTCAAAAGGCCATCGCCCGGCGCAGTGCCTGGGCGATGGCGGTTATCAGTATCATAGCGGGCAGTATGAATAAATCCGTATCCAGCTCTAACAGCCAAGGCGATGCCAAGGCTGAGTCCGGCTTCAGCTACAGCCGCGCATTTTTCAAAGATCTCGTCGAGCAGGCGCTCTCGCATGCCAAAAAACTGGGGGCCAGCGACGCCGGGGCCGATGCCTCCGAAGGCTCCGGTCTGTCGGTGAGTGTGCGCAAAGGCGAGCTGGAGACGGTGGAGCGCAACCGGGACAAATCACTGGGGGTGACGGTCTATCTGGGCAAACGCCGTGGCAACGCCAGCACGTCTGATTTCTCTGCCCAAGCAGTGCAGCGCACCGTGCAGGCGGCCTATGACATTGCACGCTTCACCGCCGAGGACCCTATCGCAGGTCTGCCCGACGCAGCCGACATTGTGCCAGCAGCCGAGCACCGTGCGCTCGAGCTATTCCATCCTTGGGCCATTGACAGCGAGGCGGCGGCCCAATTGGCGCTGCAGTGCGAGGCAGCAGCCTTTGCCACCGACAAGCGCATCACCAACAGCGAAGGGGCCGGTGTTTCGGCCCAGCAAAGCCATTTCTACAGCGCCCATACCAATGGTTTTGCCGGCGGCTATGCCAGCTCGCGCCACAGCCTGTCGGTCGCGCCGATTGCCGGCAAGGGGGCCGACATGCAGCGCGATGCCTGGTACAGCAGCATGCGCCGTGCGGGCGATCTGGCCGATCCGGCCGTCGTGGGCCGCTACGCTGCCGAGCGCGCACTCTCGCGTCTGGGCGCGCGCAAGATTGCCACCACCGAATGCCCGGTGCTGTTCGATGCACCGCTGGCTGCTGGCCTCGTGGGCTCGCTGGTGCAGGCCATCAGCGGCGGCGCGCTCTACCGCCGCAGTTCCTTCTTGCTGCATTCGCTGGGCAAGAAGGTGTTCCCCAAGCATATCCAGCTGATCGAAGATCCGTTCATCATCGGCGGCAAGGGCAGCGCGCCTTATGACGACGAAGGCGTGCGCGTGGCCAAGCGCTCGGTGATCGAGGACGGCAAGGTGGCCGGCTATTTCCTGTCCACCTATTCGGCCCGCAAGCTGAGCATGCGCACCACCGGCAATGCCGGCGGCGCCCACAACCTGCATTTCTACTCGACCAAGACGCGCCCTTCGGACGACCTCAATGCCATGCTGCAAAAGCTGGGTACGGGCCTCTTTGTGATCGAGCTGATGGGCCAGGGCGTGAACCCGGTCACCGGCGACTACTCGCGCGGCGCCAGTGGTTTCTGGGTCGAAAACGGCCAGATCGCCTTCCCGGTCGAAGAGATCACGATTGCCGGTAACCTCAAGGACATGTTCAAGGGCATCGAGGCCGTGGGCGCCGACGAGTACAACGCCGGCTCCAAGACCCTGGGCAGTATCTTGGTCAACCGCATGAAGGTGGCAGGGTCCTGATCACGCGCCGTTCAATAGCTTCCAGCCCGCTCAGAGCCATCCAATCCAGGGGCGGCGGGCGGGTTTTGTTTTTTTGAGTGAGCAGCTGGCCAAGGCTGGCCAGTGCCGTAAGGAGTGGGCTGTGTTTACCGGCATTATTCAGGCAGTGGCGCGCATCAGCGCGATCGACGACCAACCGGGGCTGCGGAGCTTTACCGTGGCCTTCCCCGAGGGCTTTTGCGAAGACCTGGCGATAGGAGCGAGCGTCTCGCACGACGGCGTGTGCCTCACGGTGACCGAGCTGCTGGACCCCAGCCATGCCCGCTTTGATGTGATGCAGCAAAGCCTGAACATCACCACCTTGGGCGCGCTGGAGCTGGGCTCGCCAGTGAATGTGGAGCGCGCTGCCAAGGATGGCGCCGAGATTGGCGGCCACCCGCTGTCGGGCCATGTGGACTTTACCGGCACCCTGGCGCAGGTGCGCCAGTTCGACAACAACCATGTGATGCGCGTGGCGGTACCCGAGGCCTTTCGCCGCTATGTGTTTGCCAAGGGCTATATCGCCATCAATGGCGCCAGCCTGACCGTCGCCGAGGTGAACCGCCAGGAAGGCTGGTTCGAGGTCTGGCTGATTCCCGAGACCTTGCGCATGACCGTCTTTGGCGACAAGCGCGCCGGCGACCGCCTGAACATCGAGATCGAGCGCAGCACCCAGGTCGTCGTCGACACCGTGCGCGAAGCGGTGGATGAGAGCCTGGGCCAACTCAAACCCCTGCTCGAAGCGCTGTTGCGCGAGAAGGGCTTGAGCCTGGATGACCTGGTCACGCCGCCGCAGTTGCCCAAGGCTTGATGCCCAAGGTCTAGATCAACGAGTGGCCACGATAAAGATCCGCGGGAAGGGCAGCAGCACCGTGCCGCTGGGCAGCGCCGGGTAGGCCTGGCGGATGGCGGCCAGGTAGTCGGCCAGGAACTGCGTCTTCTCCTGTGCATCGAGCTGCGCCAAAAATGGCCGCAGCGCCGAGCCCTTGAACCATTCCACCACCGCCTCGTGGTTGGCCAGCGGGTGCATATAGGTGGTGCGCCAGGCATCGACCCGGCGGCACAGCGGCTGCAGCAGTGCGTAGTACCAGTCCAGGCTGTGGCGGTCCGGGTGGCGCACCGCGCCGATGCGCGAGGCCCAGGGGCCTTGTGCGGCCACTTCGCGTGCCAGCACATGGGCGGGCTCTTGCAGGTTGTCGGGCGTCTGCACCGCCAGGCTGCCGCCGGCGTGCAGTTGCTGCAGCAGCTGTGGGTAGAGGCGGGCATGGTCAGGCAGCCACTGCAGGCTGGCATTGGCCAGGATCACATCCACGGCCGGCGCAGCCTGCCAGTTGCCAATATCGGCCAGCGCAAACGGCGTCTGCGGCAGGCGCTCGCGCGCGGCGCGCAGCATGTCCTCGTCATTGTCCAGGCCGGTCACGGCCGCTTTAGGGTAACGCGCCTGCAGCACCTCGGTGGAGTTGCCGGGGCCGCAGCCCAGGTCGATTGCGATCTGCACCTCGGTGTTCGGAATGGCGGCCACCAGATCGCGCACGGGACGGGTGCGTTCGGCTTCAAACTGGCTGTATTGCTGGGCGGACCAGGTCATGGGGTTTCTCCTTGTGTGGTGCTGGGCACTGTAGTGCGCTTTACCCATGCTGACAAATGCGCTATAAAAACCTTATCCATACTTTTGAGGTATTGCTGGATGGAGCTGAGACATTTGAAGGCCCTGGTCTGCATTGCCGAATGTGGCAACCTGACCCGGGCTGCGCAGCAGCTGGGCATGCAGCAGCCGCCGCTGACACGCTTGCTGCAGCAGCTGGAGGCGGAGATGGGCACACCGTTGATGGAGCGGCTGCCCCGAGGCATGCGGCCCACCGCGGCTGGCCTGGCGCTGGTGCAGGAGGCGCGCATGGTGCTGGCCCGGGTGGAGGCCATGGCCGGCCTGGTTCAGGATGCCGCCCAGGGCGGGCGCGGCCATGTGGCCATTGGCTTTACCAGCTCGGCAGCGCTCCACCCCTTGGTGGCGCAGGTGCTGCGGGCCTTTCGGGCCCAGTGGCCGCGCGTGAAGGTCACCCTGGAGGAGGCGGGCTCGGGCGAGCTGCTCGAGGCCCTGCTGGCGCAGCGCCTGCATGCCGCGCTGGTGCGTTCGGCCTGGGAGGCGCAGCCCAGCCTCAGCAGCCGCCTTTTGCTCAGTGAGCCGATGGTGGTGGCCGGGCCGGCCGGGCATGCGCTGATGCAGTCCAAACGCGCCTTGCCGCTGGCGCAGTTGCGGGGCCAGCCGCTGGTGCTGTACAAGCGGCCTGCGGGCCCGGGCCTGCACGATGGCATTGTGGCCGCCTGTGTGGGTGCGGGCTTTCATCCGCAGGTGGTGCAAGAGGCCCCGCGCCTGACTGCGACCCTGAGCCTGGTGGCCGCAGGCCTGGGCCTGAGCATTGTGCCGGCCTCGCTGCAGCAGCTGCGCGGCGACGGGCTGGCCTATCGGCGGCTGAGTGCTGCGCCCGGTCTGGTGGCGCCGCTGATTCTGGTCAGTCAGCGCCGCCCAGAAGCCCAGGCCCGTGTGCTGCTCCAGCACCTGGGCAGCATTCTGGACCAGCAACTGGCCCAGCAGCGCGCACGCAAGGGAGTGGCCTGATATGCAAAAACGCGTCATGCCGTCGATGATGGCGCTGCAGTGCTTTGAGGCCGTGGCCCGCCACATGAGCTTTACCTTGGCGGCCCAGGATTTGTGTCTGACCCAGAGCGCGATCAGCAAGCAGATTGCGCAGCTGGAAGCCACCGTCTGCCAGGCGCTGTTCCACCGCTCGGCGCGCGGGCTGGCACTGACCCCGGCCGGCCGCATGTACCTGGGCGAGGTGCGCAGCATCTTGAACCAGGTCGATGCCTCGGCCCGCTATGTGATGGGCTATGGCGAGGCGGACGAAACCCTGACGATTGCCGTGCAGCCCACCTTTGGCATCACCTGGCTGATTCCGCGCCTGCGGCAATTCATGCAGGCCTACCCGCATATCCAGGTCGTCACCAAGGGCGATGCCCGCCCTTTTGACCTGATGCAGGCGCGCATCGACATCTCACTGTTCTATGGCGAAGGCAGCCTGCCGGGTGCGGACTGCCACCGCCTGTTCGAGGCCGATGTGGCAGTCGTTTGTGCGCCAGAGATCCTGCCGGTTAATGGCCTGGCGTCGCTCGCTGAGCTGGAGCAGCTGCCGCTGGTCCAGTGCTCCTTTCGGCCCGAGATCTGGCGCGACTGGTTTGGTAGCCAGGGCTTTGTGCCGGTCGATGCCTACCGGGGCCCGCGCTTTGACACTTTCTCGATGTGCCTGCAGGCCGCGCAAGAAGGCATTGGCTTGGCCATCATGCCGCGCATGTTTGCCGAGCAGGCGCTGGCCCGGGGCAGCCTGGTGCAGCCCTGGCCCTTTGTGCAGCCCAGCGACGGCGCCTACTACGTAGCGCACGCCAGCCACTGCGCGGCCTTGCCCAAGATCCGCCATTTTGTCGACTGGGTGCTGGCGCAGGCGCATGCCAGCGCGCCCACTGCATGAAATTTTGGAATAGCCCGATCATTTAATTTCGTTTGCCCAGCAGCCCGGCCTTGCGAACAATGCGTGGTTCAACAAGAACAACGACGGAGACTGCGCACATGGCCGCGCTGCACCACTACCTCTCGATTGCCGATCTGGAACGCGCTGCCCGCCGGCGCTTGCCCGCCTGTGTGCGCGGCTATGTCTGCGGCGGCACGGAAGACGGCGTATCGCTGCAGCAAAGCCTGCAGGCCTTCTCGCGCCTGGGCTTTGTGCCGCGTGGCCTGCGCCATGTGGCCCGGCGCAGCACGGCCACCTCCTTGTGGGGCCAGACCTATTCGCTGCCGATGGGCTTTGCACCCACCGGCTTTGCTGCCATCGTGTTGAAGGACTGCGATGCCGCGCTGGCCAAGGTGGCGCAGGCGCAGGCGCTGCCCTTCATCATCAGCGGCGCATCGACCGTGCCCTTGGAGCAGCTGCAAAGCGCCCATGGCCAGCGCTGCTGGTACCAGGCCTACCTGCCGGGCAATATGGCGCGCATCCTGCCGCTGCTGCAGCGCCTCGAAAAGGCCCAGGTGCCCGTGCTGGTGGTCACCATCGACACCTGCGTGGGCGCCAACCGCGAGAACCTGCAGCGCCTGCGCTTTACTGTGCCGTTTCGCCCCAGCTGGACCTTGTTGCTCGACGGACTGCGCCATCCGCGCTGGAGCTGCGATGTGTTTTTGCGCACGGTCTTGAGCCAGGGCGTGCCCCGCTTTGCCAACCTGGCCCATGAGGCGGGGCCGGCCATCACTGCCGACCCGCCCAACGGCTTTCGGGGCGAGCGCGACCAGCTCGACTGGGACTGCATAGACCAGATACGCGCTGCCTGGAAGGCCAAGCTGGTGCTCAAGGGTGTCATGCACCCGGAGGACGCGAGGCTCGCCGTGGCGCATGGCGCCGATGCGGTCATCGTCTCGACCCATGGCGGGCGCCAGCTCGATGCCTGCATCTCCCCCTTGCAGGCGCTGCCCGAGATTCGGCAGGCCGTGCCTGCCGGCTATCCGGTCTTTATCGACGGCGGCTTTCGCCGGGGCAGCGATGTGCTCAAGGCCATCGCGCTGGGCGCTGACCTGGTCTTTACCGGCCGGCCGCAGCTGTTTGGCGCGGCAGTCGCTGGCGAGGCGGGCATTGCGCACGCGGTGCAGCTGTTCCGCCAGGAGCTGATGACCAACCTGGCGCTGCTGGGCGTCAACCGCCCGCAGGAGCTGACAGCGGACTATTTGCGCATCCAGGGCGATTTTTCGCTGCCCCCCAGTCAGCGCTAAAGCGCTGCACCTATTTGCAATCAAGGAGACAAAAAATGATGACACTGAGCAAGGCCGCGCTGGCCCTGGCCGCCGCATGGGCGCTGTTGCCCGCCGCACAGGCCCAAGGCACGGGCTACCCCAGCAAGCCCGTCAAACTGGTCGTGGGCTATGCCCCCGGCGGTGCCACCGATATTGGCGCGCGGCTGATGGCTGACGCGCTGGGCAAGGACCTGGGCCAGTCCTTTATCGTCGAAAACCGCCCGGGCGCCAACAGCAATATCGGTGCCGAATATGTGGTGCGCGCGCCAGCCGATGGCTATACCTTGTTTGTGGGCTCGATCTCAACGGCGATCAACCAGGGCCTCTACACCAAGCTGGGCTTTGATGCCGGCAAGGACCTGGTGCCCGTGGCCCAGCTCAATGTGGTGCCCAATATTCTGGCCGTGAGCGCCAAGCTGCCGGTCAACTCGGTGGCCGAGTACATCGCCTATGGCAAGCAGCACCCGGACAAGCTGACCTGCGCGTCGCCCGGCAGTGGCTCGTCGGCCCATCTGGGCTGCGAGCTGTTCAAGCTCAAGACGGGGACCAGCATCTTGCATGTGCCCTACCGGGGCAGCGGCCCGGCGGTGTCGGACCTGCTGGGCGGGCAGGTGGATTCGATGATGGACAACCTGCCACCGCTGCTCGCGCAGATCCGCGCCGGCAAGCTCAAGGGCCTGGCGGTGACGACCGCTGAGCGCGTGGATTTCGCCTCGGATATCCCGACCGTCGCCGAGTCCGGCGTGCCCGGCTTTGAGGTTGCCGCCTGGTTTGGCGTGTTTGCGCCCGCCGGTACACCGGCCCAGGTGGTGGAGACCGTCAACAAGGCCATCAACCGCGCACTGAACGCCAACCCCGATGTGCGGGCCAAGTACCAGAGCAATGGCTTTATGCTGCCGCCCGCGCCCAATTCCCCCGCCAGCTTTCAGCGCTTCTTCCACAGCGAGATCAAGCGCTGGGGCGACGTGGCGCAGGCCACCAAGCTGAAGATCGACTGAGGCCGATACAGCCCTAACGCGCGTTGGCTGCCAGCCGCGTGGGCAGCAGCAGCGACACGCCAGCGGCCAGCACCAGCAGCGCAGCAGCTGCGCCAAAGGCAATCCAGTGGGTGCCGAACTGCTCATAGGCCCAGCCGCCCAGCCAGCTGCTGATCATCGCGCCAATCTGGTGGCCCAGGTAGGCGCAGCCGTAGAGCATGCCCACCAGCTTGATGCCGTAGAGATCGCCCAGAATGGCCGAAGACGCGGCAATCGAGCCGGCCCAGACAATGCCGCCCAGGGCGGCCACGGCATAGAGCTGCCAGTGGTGGATGACGGCCACCAAGCCGACAAAGCCCAGGCCCCGCACCAGGTAGATGACGGCCAGGATATAGCGGCGCGGCACCATGTCCGACAGCTTGCCCAGGCCCAGGGTGCTGAAGATGGCGACCAGGCCAATGAGGCCAATGCCGCCGGCACTGCTGCCGGCATCAAAGCCATGGTCCATCAGCATGGGCACGCCATGCGTGCCCAGCAGGTTCATGCTGAAGCCGCAGGCAAACAGGCCCAGAAAGATCTGCCAGAAAGGTGCGGTGGCCACGGCCTGCGCAAAGCCCAAGGTGGGTGCGGCGGGCTGGCCGGCCATCGCGCGCAGGCGCTCCTGGCGTGCTGCCTGCTCGGCAGGGGTCAAGTCGGTGTGCTCGGGCGCGTCATCGCGCACAATCCACAGCGCCATGGCCGTGACGATCAGCGCAAATACCAGCGCAAAGCCCAGCAGGGTGTGCTGCCAGCCCCAGCGCGCAATCGTGAAGGTGAAGACCGGCGTCATCACCGCAATACCAGCCATCGAGCCGGTGGACAGAAAGAACAGCGCCATGCCGCGCTGGCGCGTGAACCAGCTGCTGATCATCGGTGTGACTGCGACCGGGCTGGTGAAGGCCAGGCCCAGCGACAGCGCCACGCCGTAGGACCAGAAGAACAGCCAGGGCGTGCGGGCGTTAACCGCCCAGATGCAGGACAGCACCACGATGACGGTGCCCAGCAGCAGCACCCGCCGCGTGCCCTGGCGCGCCACGAGCCAGCCGGCCAGCGGCATGCCCAGGCCGTAGCACAGCATGCCAAAGGCGACGATGGACGACAGCAGGCTGCGGCTGAACCCCAGGTCCTGCGACAGCGGCACGATAAAGGGGCCGATCCCCATGCGCATGCCCACGGTGAGCAAGGTGAGGAGGGTGGAAGCTGCGACGATCACCCAGCCGAAATAGAGGCCGGACGGTGGGGTGGGGCCTGGAGGCAGGGAGGTATTGAGCGCTGTCATGTCGCGGGGGCCGCGAGGCGCTCGTCAAAAGGCCTGCGCAACAAGGATGTAGTAGGGCCGATGATAGGCCGGGGCGCAGGAGAGGCAAGCGGGGCGTGCGGCTGGATGTCGCGCTGGCGGCAGGCGGGCCAGCGCGCGGGTCAGCGCTGTGCGGCGGGGGCGCCTGCCGTATCGGGCAGCAGCATCAGCAAAGTGCGGTTGTAGTCTTCCACCACCATCAGCTGGCCGGCATGGTTCAGTGCCAGGCCCGTGGGGCGGCCCAGTGGCCGGGTCTTGCCGTCTGCCGTCCAGTGGCCCAGCCATTCGATCGGCTTGCCGCCGGGTTTGCCGTCTTTTTGGCGCGCAAAGCCCACGACGCGGTGGCCTTGCGGCCCATGCCAGGCGGCCAGCAACTGGCCTTGGAAGGGGCTGGCCTGCGTGGTGGCCAGCAGGTGCAGCGGCGCCGTATGCGCGGGCCAGCGCATATGTGGCGCCTGGGTGGCGGTGCAGCGTGCGCGCTGCTCATAGCCGCGCGCCGGGCGCTGTGCGCCTATGCAGTAAGGCCAGCCATAGTCGGCGCCTTCCAGCAGCTCGTTGAGCTCTTCGGGCGGCTCGTTCCTGTCGCGGTAGTCGATATTGTTCTCAGCCTGCCAGAGGCTGCCTTGGGCGGGGCCATCGGGCAAGGTGGCCAGGGCCACGGAATTGCGCAGGCCCAGCGCAAAGGGGGCGAACTGCTGCACAGGCGCTTGTCCTGGCAGCGCAGGGCTGCGCAATACCGCACGCCATACGGCGCCCCGAAACTGCATCGCCCCGCGCTCGGGGCAGGGATGGGGCAGGGTGCCTTGCGCATCCTGGCAGCGGTCTGTGAGCGAGCCGATATTGACGTAAAGGCTGCCATCGGGCCCGAACGTGATTTCCTTGAGCGGGTGGGCGCCGTCATCGGGCAGCTGGTCCAGCACCGTTTGCGCCTGGATTGGTTGGCCGACGGCCGGCACCGGCGTGCGCCAGATGCGGCCTGCCTCGCCGATATAGATCTGGGCATCGGGCCCGCGTACCAAGGCCAGGGGCCGGTCCAGCTTGTCGGCCAACACCTGGACCTGGGGGCGCTGGGTAGCGGCGGCCGAAGGCGCAGGCAGGCGCAGCTCCAGCAGCCGGCCCTGGCGCGGCATCCAGCTGCCCATGTCGATGATCCACAGGCGCCCGGGGCTGATCTCCAGCACCCGGCGGGGCGCACGCAGGCCGTCGCGCTCATCAGCAACCAAGGCTACGCAGCTGCCAGCCGGGCTGCCGATGCTGACTTTTTCATAGCCGCCGCAGCGGCCCTGGGGTGTGTAGCCCCGGGCATGCGCCAGCGGCGCCCAGGCCAGCAGGGCGCTGGCAAGCGCAGCGAGCGCCGCCTGGGCTGGTAGGCGTTCAGGCCAGCACTTGTGCAATCGCCTTGCCCACGTCTGGGGTCTTGGCCTGGCCGCCCAGGTCGGGCGTGCGCGGTCCGCTCAGAATGGTCTGGCTGATCGCATCAACGATGGCGTCATGCGCGCTGCGCCAGGCACCCTGGCCGTTGCCCAGGAAGTCCAGCATCAGCGCCACCGACCAGATCATCGCGATCGGGTTGGCGATGTTCTGGCCATAGATGTCGGGCGCTGAGCCATGTACGGGCTCGAACAGCGAGGGGAAGTTGCGCTCGGGGTTCAGGTTGGCCGACGGTGCCAGGCCAATGGTGCCGGTGGTGGCCGGGCCCAGGTCGCTCAGGATGTCGCCAAACAGGTTGGTGGCGGCGACCACATCGAAGCGGCCGGGCTGCAGCACAAAACGGGCGGTCAGGATGTCGATGTGCTGCTTGTCCAGCACCACGTCCGGGTAGTTTTTGGCCATGGCTTCGGCACATTTGTCCCACCAGGGCATGCTGATCGCAATGCCGTTGGACTTGGTGGCCAGGGTCACATGCTTTTTGCTGCGGCTTTGGGCCAGGTCAAAGGCGAACTTGAGCAGGCGGTCAGCGCCCTTGCGGGTGAACACGGCCTCTTGCAGCACCATCTCGCGGTCCGTTCCTTCGAACATGATGCCGCCCAGCGCGGTGTATTCGCCCTCGGTGTTCTCGCGCACCACGTAGTAGTCGATATCGCCCGGCTTGCGGCCGGCCAGCGGGCAGGGCACGCCGTCAAACAGGCGCACCGGGCGCAGGTTGATGTACTGGTCGAACTCGCGGCGGAACTTGAGCAGCGAGCCCCAGAGCGAGACATGGTCGGGCACGGTGGCGGGCCAGCCGACAGCGCCGAACAGGATCGCGTCAAAGCCTTGCAGCTGCGCTTTCCAGTCATCGGGCATCATCTGGCCGTGGGCGGCAAAGTAGTCGCAATGCGCCCAGTCAAAATGCTGCATCTCCAGCGGCAGGTCAAAGCGCTTGGCGGCGGCCTCCAGCACGCGGATGCCTTCGGGCATCACTTCCTTGCCAATGCCGTCGCCCGCCAATACCGCGATACGTAGTTTCTTGCTCATGCTGGTCCTGAATGTCTGGTCAAAAGGTGGTGGTGGCCGCCCGGGCGACTGGCCGCGCTCGCAAAGGCCATTGCTGGGCTCTACAATCGCTCGTCCTTGCACCTGGGTGCCGGGGCTGGGGTGTCTGGATGGGCATCCTAGCGCTGTTGGAGCAGCTGCGCAGCATGGTGCGAGACAGCTTGCACCGCCGGCGCCCCATTTTGCCGCCTGCCGTGTCGCCTTTTCCTTTTCCCCCTGAATCCCTGGCCGTCCTGGCCGCCGCCTGCTGGGCGCTGGCCGCGCTGTTCTCCGCCCCGGTGGCGCGCAAGATGGGCGCCTTTGCCTTTACCCGATGGCGCATGGTGTTTGCCACCGTGATGCTGGGCGGCTGGGCCACCTTGGCAGGCACCTGGGACAGCCTGAACCTGGCACTGGTGGGCGTGCTGGTGCTGTCGGGCTTTATCGGCATCTTCATTGGCGACACGGTGCTGTTTGCCTGCATGAACCGGCTGGGACCGCGCCGCTCGGGCATTTTGTTTGCCACCCATTCGATGATGTCGGCCGTGTTGGCAGCGCTCTTTTTGGGTGAGCGCATGGGCGCGGTGGCCATGCTGGGCTGCGCACTGGTGCTGAGCGGCGTGATGTGCGCTATTGCCTTTGGCAAGCGGGCCGGCAGCGAATCGAGCCTGGAGGCCACACGCGGCCGGCTGGCCGTGGGCGTGGGCCTGGGGCTGGTAGCCGCCTTGGGCCAGGCGCTGGGCACCTTGGTGGTCAAGCCGGTGATGGGCCCCGATGTGGACCCGGTGGCTGCATCGGCCGTGCGCATGGCGGCCGGCTTCGGCTTTCATGCGCTGCTGCTGCTCGTGGGCTGGAAGCCGGCACGCCTGACCGCCGTGATGGAGCCGCGCGACTGGCAGCTGCTGGCGGGCAGCGCCTTTTTGTCGATGGCCATGGGCATGACCTTGATCCTCGCCGCCCTCAAGTACGGCAGCGCCGGGCTGGTGGGCATGCTGTCCTCTGTCTCGCCCATCCTGCTGCTGCCACTATTGTGGTGGAAGACCAGGGTGCCGCCCACCTTGGGCGCCATGGCCGGCGCGCTGCTGACCGTGGCCGGCGTGGTGCTGATCCTGGCGCGGCTGCACTGACCAAGGCGCCACGCGCGCCCGCGTTAGAAGGACGCACCCAGACCCAGCTTCATGCCCCGGCGGTCCATCGTGCGCAGCGCCAGCAAGGAGTTTTTCTGCGTGCTGCTGTCATCGGGCAGCACATCGCTGCGCGCCAGCTCGCCGGCCTGCAAGGCCTTGCCCGATCCCGTATCGGTCTGCAGCACAAAGCGGTAGTCCTTGAGGTAGACACTGCCCCGACCGGAGATCGTGAAGGTTTCCACACAGCGCACCTGGGCAGTGGCAGGGTTCAGAAAACTGCAGCGCACGCCGCCGCCAGCGGTGGTGGCGGCAGTGCCATCGACCTGGGTCAGCGCCACATGGGCGGTTTCCTTGTTCGTCGTGTCGTGGAACGTCCAGTTGCCCAGCAGGCTGGCAGGGTCTGGCGCGACCGGCGCGAACTGGAAGCGCTCGATGGCCACCGCCCCCTCGCCCGGAAAGCGGATATGGCCGCGTGTGGGCGAGCTGAAATCCAGAAACACATCGCCGGCCGTGGAGGCCTCCGTGCCACTGAGCGCGCCGCTGCCAAAGTAGCGGCCGCCCTGGTAGCTCTTGAGCGGGGCGCTGGCCTGGCCGCTGGCAAAGGCGCCGACACCCAGGTGGAAGCTGGCGTTGCCATCGGCCTGGTAGTTGTAGACCTGCATGACCAGGGTGCCGGTTTGCACATCGATGGCCATGCCACGCCCGGGCTGGCCATTTTTCTCGCCCGTCACGATCCACGTGCCGCTGGCGGGGACGGGCGTGGTTTCGCTGAACACCAGCGAGTCATAGCCATCCGGGCTGAGCATGCGCTGGCCCACCAACTGGAAGCTGCTGCCGTTCAGCTGCGCCGTGCCGCTCAGCTGCTGCAGCGCCGTCTGGAACTGCAACCTGACGCTGGGCGTGGCACTGCCATTGCTGCAGTTAAAGCCTTGCAAGGTGGCGCTGTAGCTGCAGGAGATCGGAAGCTGGGTGCCATTGGGCAGCGCCATCACCATCGCAGGGCCGGTGCTGGTGTCTACGCCGCTGAGTGCAATGGCCGAGTACACCGCCTTGCCGCTGCTGTCTTGCATGGACATGAGCCAGTATGCGGAGGGCAGCGCAGAAGCCGGGGTGTTGTCAAACCGAAAGCGCTGTATGGCTACCGTGGGCTCGCCGGGAAAGCGCAGCTGCGCCTGCGTGGCGCTGGTGAATTCGATGCGCACTTCGCCCGCATCGCCATCCTCCACGCCCGACAGCGGCCCGCTGCCGAAATAGCGCCCGCCCCGGTAGCTTTTGAGCGGGGCTGCGACCTGGTTGCCATCGATATTGCCGACGGCCAGGTGGAAGGTGGCCGTGCCATTGGCCCGGTAGTTGTAGACCTGCATGACCAGCACGCCATCTTGCACATCGATGGCCATGCCCCGGCCGGGCCTTCCATCTTGCTCGGCGCTGACGATCCAGGTGCCCGGTAGTGGCGTGAAATCGCTGGCAGCCTGCGCTGGCGGGTTGGCCGCCAAGGCGATCGTGCCGGCCAGCACCGCAGATCGAAACAGGGGGCTGCGCTGCAGCCAAGGGCGAACAGTACGGGACATGCTTCACTCCTGCTAGCCGGGATGGCTATGGCGCCCATATTGCTACAAATGTTTACGCCTGGTGGGAGAGGTTGATGGTGGTAAGTGGTTAATCACTTGCTAAAGCAGTACGTAAAAAAGCCAGGGTATGCAAGGCATTCCCTGGCTCTGGGGCGGCTCAGCGCAGGTTCGCTGGGCCACTGCGCTTCAACAAGCGCGGCTTACTTGATCAAACGCACGGCGCCCGACATGCTGACCGACACCGTGGTGTAGCCTGGCTCCAGGCCCACAGGGGCGCTGCTGTCTTCCATCTTGCTCATCATGGCCACACCCCGGCCCATGCGTGGCATCGGCTGGCTGGTGCCACTTTGGTTCAGGTGGATGGTGTCGTACTCGTACTGCGCATAGCCCATGGCATTGGCGGTGACCTTGGCCTTGGCGTTGAAGTTCTTGACCGCCTCGGCGATCAGCTGGTCCTGCGCCTTGTTGCGTGCGGCATCGGACAGGCGAAAGCCCGAACCGGTCAGGCGGGCCTTGTCCATCAGCGCAGCCATCGTCTGGCCCAGCACGGCCGTGTCGGTGGACTCGAGCTGCACATTGAACTGGGTGCGCCAGCTGGTGACCTTGCCATCCTTGTTGTAGACGGGGCTGGTGAACAGGTTCTCGGTCGTGACCTGCAGGGTTGGAGACTTCTTGGCGGTGGCCAGCACATCGGCCAGCGCGCTCTTGCCCAGCTGCTGGGCCTGGGCCTGGTCCTTGGATTCCTTCTCGACGCTGAACTGGGCCCAGGCCGTGTCTTCCGGCACGCGGGTGGTCGCTTCGGCATCCAGGTTCAGGCTGGGGCGTTTGTCTGCGTTGGCAGCGGCGGGAGCGGGGTTCTGGGCCATGGCGGTGGAAGCTACAAAAGGGGTGGCGGCGATCAAGGCGGCGGTTGCCAGCATGCGCATTTTTTTCATCAGATTCTCCTTGTTCAAAACAGTCGCGGAGGACATGCCGCCAATAAGGCGGGGGCCCAGGTCACCGGGCTTGGAGTGCGAGCTGGACTGCAAGTTTCAACAGCGCCCACAAGCCGCATCGGATGGCCTAGCTTATCCCCAAGTGCCCCAGGTGCCCCGAGTGCCGCGACAAAGAGCCACAGCGTAGGCGGCGGCAGGCCAGAGCCTTGTAGGACAGGCTGCCGCAATCGTCCGGGTTCATCGATATTCACATTTGGCTGGAGGCGCTGGCGCCTAGCCGGCAATCGCCTGGCTGTCCCGCAACGCGGCAATGCTGTCATCGCCATAGCCCAGGCTGCGCAGCAGCTCCTGCGTGTGCTGGCCCAGCTGCGGCGGGTCCATGCGCACGCCCAGGCGCTCACCGGCCATGCGCAGCGGCAGCAAGGTGGTGGGGGCCGTCTGCCCCGCGCGTTCGCCATCGCTCAGGCGCACGGGGGCCAGGCCGCCGCTGGCCAGCAGGTGTGGGTCGTCCAGCAGCTCTTCGGGCTTGCTGATCGGGGCATAGGGCAGGCCGTTGGCCTCGAAGACCTGGCCAATGTGCGCGGCGCTCATTGCGGCAAAGCGCTGGCGCAGCTCGGGCAGCAGCTGGGGGCGCAGGCGCACCCGGTCGTTATTGTTGCAGTAGCTGGGGTTGGCCAGCAGATCGCCCCAGCCAAAGGCACTGCACATGGTGGTCCACTGCGCATCGCTCACGGCGGCCAGAAAGATCTGGGCGCCATCCTGCACGGTGAACACGTCATACACCGACCAGGCCGAGATGCGGTTGGGCATGGGCTCGGCCGCCTCGCCCGTCACGGCGAACTGCATCATGTGCTGGCCGACCAGGAACACATTGTTCTCGAACAGCGCCGAGTCGATCTCCTGGCCACGGCCCGTTTGCGCCCGCTGCATCAGCGCGGCCATCGCGCCGATGGCCCCGAACATACCCCCCATGATGTCGTTGACGCTGGTGCCCGCGCGCAGCGGATCGCCGGGGCGCCCGGTCATATAGGCCAGGCCGCCCATCATCTGCACCACCTCGTCGAGCGCGGTGCGGTGCTCGTAGGGCCCGGGCAGAAAGCCGCTGTGGTTCACATAGATGAGGCGCGGGTTGAGCTGCGACAGCGCGCGGTAGTCGAGCCCGTACTTGCGCATCACACCGGGCTTGAAGTTCTGCACCACGATGTCGGCCGTGCTGGCCAGGCGGATTGCCGCTTCCAGCCCCGAGGCCTGGCGCAGGTCGATGGCCACGCTTTTCTTGTTGCGGTTGAACATCGGGAAAAAGCCCGCTCCCGCGCCCAGCAGATGGCGGGTGCGGTCCCCCTCGACCGGCTCCACCTTGATGACCTCGGCCCCCAGATCGGCGAGCACCAGGCCACAGGTCGGGCCCATCACCATATGGCTGAACTCGACCACACGCAGGCCGGCAAGTGGCAAGGGGGTGGGGGTGGGGGAGGTCGGCGTGTTGGGGGGGGCGTCGGTGTGGTGCATGGCTCAGGAAACAGAAAGCGTTGGCAGGCTGGGCGGGCGCAGGGCTTGGCGCAAATCGCAGCGGGTGCCGCGCTGGCTGCCAGCCGGGTAGGTCAAACAGAACTACGCCGTATGTACCACATCCGCTTAGCTGCATGCGCCATTGGCTGTCCCTGCGGTGCATGCAGGGGTGACAAAGCCGCTGCGAGTGGGTCGCCAAAGATGCGCAAAAAACGGCGCGGTATGCCTGCCCGATAGACGCTATATACCGGCCTTCGGGTAAGAAATTTCTGTAATGTTAAGATACAAATATAACGAATTGAAATTTCTTGATGTGTATCAAGATCTGGCGTGGGCCCTTTTTCAGTCTTTGTTAACCAAAGTGAATACATGGAATCGAAGGCTAGGTTTTGATAATTGATTAAGTTAATATATTTTTCTCAATTTCAACTGATGGACACAGGCCCTGATGCTGCACAGGCTTCAGGGTCTTGGCATTTCGGTGCCGGTGTTTTCAACAAGAACGGTCAAGGTGTGATGGGTTCAGTGATGAGGTGGGCGCTGGGTGCGCGAGGGCTGCGTAGCCTGCTGGGGCTTTGCTTGGTGGCGGGGCAGGGCTTGGCGCATGCGGCTGACAATGTGACTGCCGTCTGGGGCAGCTTCAACGGCAACAGCTGGACAGCCAATACCAGCAATGCCGCCACAGCGCCTGCAGCCAATGGGAACAACGATCTGCTGGCGTTCACGGCCGGTGGCGTGCGCTACTCGACCGGGGTCAATGACGCGGTGCTGACCGGGGCTTTTCAGCCGGCGGTCTTCCAGGCCTTTACGCCCAATCCCAGCTCGCTGCCCGCTGCGGGTGGCCTCAATGCGATTGCCCAAAGCGCCAGCTACGACATCTCCAAGACCCGGGCCTCCTACCTGTCGGATGGCGGGCATGGGCTCGATCTCAGCACCGCCTTGTTCAATATCCCGGCGAGCTCGCTGCGCTTCAGTGCGAGTGTGGGCAATCCCGAGTCCACGACGGACGCGGTGCCCGATGTGCTGGTGACCCAGGTGGGCCAGCCATCGAGCAAGACCGACACCTTTTATTTCATCGACGACACGGGTGCGGTCGTGGGGAACAGCATCAGCATCGCGCTCAGCAGCGTGCCCGTCGTCGCCCGGCAGAACTGGCAGTTCTGGAACCCCAACCACACCAAGTCCACGGTGGGCGATGGCAGCCGTGATCTGCGCATACGTGCTTACTATTTCGCCGACTTTGGCATCACGCCGCAGAACATGGGCCGGGTGGCTGGCTTTGTGCAGGCCTTGAGCGGCGACTCCGACATTGCCTTTGTCGCCTACAACCAGGAGGCCGTGAGCACCCCGGCGGCCTTGAGCGTGCAAAAGACCAATGAGGCTGCTGCCGTGACCGCAGGCGGCCGCACGGTCTACACCGTGACGATCAGCAACACCGGCGGCTCGCTGGCCAGCGATGTCTCCTGGCAGGATCTGCCCCAAGGCCTGCGCGTGCTGGGCATTGAGGCCGGTGTCGTGGGCGCGGGCAGCGATGCCGGTGTCTGCAATAGCAGCGGCTGCACGGGCCTGCGCCTGGCGCCTGGTGCATCGATCGCGTACCGCGTGGAGGCGGAGGTGACCGGCTTGGTGGGCGCGATGGCATCGAACACCGCCATTGTGAACGGCGCCAACTGCAGCAGCGGCAGCCCCGCCAGTTGCAGCAGCAGCGATGCGGATCTGATCGTGGCAGCCGACTCGGTCAGTGTGGTCAAGACCAATGGGGTGGACCGCCTGACCGTGGGTGGCGAGACCACCTACAGCGTGACCCTGAGCAACAGCGCAGCGACTGCGTTCTCGGGCCTGAGCTGGAGCGATGTGCCCAGCGGCCTGACGGTCAGTGGCATCCGCGCGGGCAGCGTGGGGGCCGGTAGTGTGGCGGGCACCTGCAGCACCACGGGCTGCACCGGCATCACCTTGGCAGCGGGCCAATCCATCGTCTACATCGTCAGCGCAAAAGTGAATGCTGCCGTAGCCGCAGGCACATCGGTCAGCAACAAGGCCGTGGTGCAAGGCGGCACCTGCACCAGCGAGCGGGTGAGCGGCTGCGCCAGCACCGATACCGACCTGGTGGTGACGGCGGCCAATATGGGCATCAGCAAGAGCAATGGCGTGGATGTACTGGCCCAGGGTGCCAGCACGGTCTACCAGGTGGTTGTGCGCAACACCGGCGGCAGTGCAGCTGCGGGCCTGCGTTGGGCAGAGAGCCCGGTGGGCCTGACTATTGAGCGCATCAGCGCCACGACGGTCGGCGCCAACAGCGAGGCGGGCCTGTGCACCGTCAGTGGCTGCTCGGATATCGCGATCGCGGCTGGTGAATCGATTGTCTATGCGGTGCAGGCGACTGTCACCGGTGAGGTGGGCGTGGACAGCGCCCGCAACGTGGTGACCTTGAGTGGCGCGACCTGCAGCGGCGGCAACAGCTGCAGTGCCGAAGACCGCGATGCCATCGTGCTGCCCGCCACTGTCAGCATCCGCAAGAGCAATGGTGTCGATACGCTGACCGAGGGTGCCAGCAGCAGCTATACCGTCACCATCACCAACAGCGGCGGCATGCCCGCTGCCGGCCTCGCCTGGCTGGACAGCCCCCAGGGCATGGAGATCGAAGCCATCACGCCGCTGGCGGCCGCAGCGCCCAGTGATGCCGGCAGCTGCAGCCTGCAGGCACCGATGGGCTGCAGCGGCATCACGGTTGCCGCCAACGCCAGCGTCAGCTACCAGGTGCGGGCGCGGGTCACGGCGCTGGTGGAGGGCCGTGCCGATGCCACGGTCAGCAATACGGCCACGCTGACGGGGGCCAACTGCACGGCAGCATCCCCCTGCACAGTGACGGATACCGACGCGCTGCGCAGCCCCGTGCATCTGACGCTGAGCAAGACGGCCGCGGCAACGGTGGAAGCGGGCCAGGCGCTGGACTACCAGTTCCGCATTGGCAACAGCGGCCAGACAGCCGTTGCCGCCGGGCAAACGCTGGTCGTGGCCGAGGCCCTGCCTGATGGCATGCGCCTGACGGGTGCCTCGCCCGGTGCCGGTGTGACATCGGTGGTCTGCAGTGGCGAGCCGCTGGAGTGCGAGGTGGTGCTGGATGCCGCGCTGGAGCAAGGCGGCCATGCTGCCTTTGGCTTGCATGCCATCGCGCCAGCGCAGGCCGGCAGCATCACCAACCATGCTGCCATCGATCCGCAGGGGGGCAGCGAGCCGCCGGTGCCGGGCGCTGCCTGCCTGCCTGCCGACAGCTGTGCCCAGGCGCGCACTGATGTGCTGGCCCCCGCCTATATCACCGTGCTCAAAAGCAATGGCGTGAGCCAGGTGCTGGAAGGCAGCAGCACCCGCTATGTGGTGACGCTGAGCAATGAAGGTGGCATGCCCGTAGAGCTGCAGTGGGACGATGTGCCCAGCGGCATGGTGGTGACCGAGATTGTTGCGACCGAGGTCGGGGCCCACAGCGCCGCTGGTGTCTGCAGCCCGTCGGGTTGCAGCGGCGTGACGCTGGCAGGTGGCGAAACCGTGCGCTATGCGGTACAGGCCCGGATCACGGCCACGGCACCTGCACAGGTTCGCAATCTGGCCCGGGTGAGCGATGCGGCCCAGTGCAGCAGCAGCGCGCCTTGCAGCAGTGAGGACGAGGATGCGGTCTACAGCAACACCATCGATGTGGACCCACCTGCGCCCGATCCCACACCTGACCCGACTCCGGATCCAGACCCGACACCCTTGCCCGCGCCAGTAGCGGTACCCACGGTATCGCTGGCGGGGCAACTGCTGATGTCGCTGCTGCTGGGCGGGGCCGCTGCGCTGGGCCTGCGCCGCATGCGCCAGCGCGGCCGCCACTGAGCGGCAAAGCGCCCACAAAAAAACCACTGCCGCTCGGTGCTGCAGTGGTTTTTTTGATGTTTGGCTTCCGGGCAGCCCCGTGCTCGGGGCCTGCCTCCCGGCGATCAGGGAGCCAGTGCGGCCTTCACGGCGGCAGAGACCTGGCCCATGTCCGCCTTGCCAGCCAGCTGGGTCTTGACGGCGCCCATGACCTTGCCCATGTCGCCAGGGCCCGAGGCACCCAGTTCCGCCACGATGGCCTGGACCGCAGCGGTCACTTCTTCGGCGGACATGCGCTCTGGCAGGTAGGCCTTGATGACCTCGATTTCCGACTTTTCCTTGTCGGCCAGGTCCTGGCGGCCGGCAGTTTCAAATGCGGCGATGCTGTCCTTGCGCTGCTTGATCATCTTGTCGACGATGGCGATCACCATCGCGTCGTCGAGTTCGACGCGCTCATCGACTTCCTTTTGCTTCATCGCAGCTTGCAGCAAGCGGATGGTGCCCAGGCGTTCCGTGTCCTTGGCGCGCATCGCGTTCTTCATGTCTTCGGTGATTTGTGCTTTCAAGCTCATAACAGGCTCCTGTTGGCAGGCCGTCGACGCAAGCAGCGGTCTGCCTGAAAAATCTGGCGATGGCCAGAAAACAAAAAACCCGCGCCTGGCGTCCCGAGCGCGGGTGGTGTCACAGCCTGGGCAAATTGCGTCAGGCCTGTGAGAGCTGCGATCAGTACAGCTTCTTGGGCAGTTGCATGCTGCGAACGCGCTTGTAGTGGCGCTTGACGGCAGCAGCCTTCTTGCGCTTGCGCTCAGCAGTTGGCTTTTCGTAGAACTCGCGAGCGCGCAGGTCGGTCAGCAGGCCCAGCTTTTCGATGGTGCGCTTGAAGCGGCGCAGCGCAACGTCAAAGGGTTCGTTTTCTTTTACACGGATAGTCGTCATTAGCTAATGTTTCCATTGGTGCCAACAGCGGGTTTTGGGGAAGATCGCGCCCCAAAGCCTTGAATGGCGGTTTTGCCCTGTCATATTGACTAGTATTGGCAGACAGGGCTTTGCCAGCAAAGAGGGGCGATTATATCCGGCTTTTGATAGGAAAGCAAGAGGGTCGCGGTTTGCAAGCGGGGAGCCAGACCTGCGCTGTTGCTCTCCTGCATCTCGCCCAGCGTCCTGCTGCTATTGGTTTTCTGCCATGCCCGCTGCGCAGGCAGCGGCACTCGCCCAGGCCCATTGAAAGTTGTAGCCGCCCAGCCAGCCGGTGATATCCACCACCTCGCCAATGCAGTAGAGGCCCGGCACCTTCTTGGCTTCCATCGTTTGCTGCGACAGCTCGCGCGTGTCCACACCGCCCACGGTGACCTCGGCCTTTTTATAGCCTTCGGTGCCGGTGGGGGTCAGCTCCCAGCGCGTCAGGCGCTCGGCCAGGCGCAGCAGCGCCTTGTCGCTGGCCTCGGCAATCGGGCGCTGCCAATCGGCATCCTGCGCCACCCAGGCATCGGCCAGGCGCGCGGGCACCAGGCTGGCCAGCGCATTGGCAATCAGCTTGCGCGAGCGCTGCTTGGCCTGCAGTAGCTGCTCGGCCACATCCACCTCGGGCACCAGGTTGATGTCGATGGAGGTGCCCGGTGTCCAGTAGCTCGAGATCTGCAGGATGGCTGGCCCCGACAGGCCCCGGTGCGTGAACAGCAGGTCCTCGTTGAACGTCATGCGGGTTTTCTTGCTGCCGGTGCCGATCACCACCGGCAGGGCCAGGCCCGCCAGCTGCGCGTAGGGTGCCCAGGCGCTGCCATCAAAGGTCATCGGCACCAGGCCCGGCACACGCGGCACGAGTGCCAGCCCAAACTGCTGGGCCAGGCGGTAGCCCAGGTCGGTGGCGCCAATCTTGGGGATGGACAGGCCGCCGGTGGCGATCACCAGGTGGCGGCAATGCACCGTTCCCTGGGCAGTGCTGACCTGAAAGCGCTGGCCTTGCGCATCGGCATCCAGCGCCGCAACGGCGCTGACAGGGCAGGGCTGCCAGTGGGTCACGTCGCCCGCGCGGCACTCGGCCAGCAGCATCGCGATGATGTCTTCGGCCGAATGGTCGGCAAACAGCTGGCCCTTGTGCTTTTCGTGGTGGGCAATGCCGTGCTTGTCGACCAGCGCGACAAAATCGGCCGGCCCAAAGCGCGACAGTGCCGAGCGGCAGAACTGCGGGTTCTGGCCGACAAAGTGCCTATGGGGCTGGCGCACATCCAGATCGCGGTTGGTGAAGTTGCTGCGCCCGCCGCCCGAGATGCGGATCTTCTCTGCGACCTTGGCCGCATGGTCAATCAGCAGCACCTTGAGCCCGCGCTGCCCCGCCTGCGCCGCACAAAACAGGCCGGCAGCGCCTGCGCCAATGATGACGGTATCAAACAGGTGGGTGGGAGCGGGAGAAGACATGCGGATCCGGAAGATGGCCAGGCCTCTGCATGGAGTGCCCGCGCCGACAAAAGCAGCGATTATCGGTGATGCGGCCCTAACCCGACTGCCTGCCCAGGTGGGCGATGCAATGCCAGGCTTTTTTCAGCAGCGGCGCCGGGTAGCGATGGCGGGCCTGGGCCTGGCCCAGATCGGCTGGGGTGAGTCCACCCGGCGCATGCTGCAGCAGTTCGGCCAGCACTTCGGCCACGTCGGCGCCCCGGTACTGGCTGGCTTGCGCCAACTGGTCCGCCTGCAAGCGGTAGCCCGGATGAAAGCGCAGGGGCAGGCCTGAGCGCAGCACGGCCAGCGCCAGCGGCGTATCGCGGTAGCAGGGGTCGAGCCAGATGGCGGCCACATCGCGCGCCAGAACCAGGCCGCCATGCAGCTGGGCTTCGACATAGTGGTCCAGCGGGTCGGCCAGTTGCAGGCATTGCAGCTGCTGCCAGTCCATCTGCTGCCACAGCCCGACATGGCGGGGCTGCCAGTAGCTGTCGGGGTCGCAAAAGCTGCTGCGTGCGGTGGCAGAGCTGTGCAGCTGCAGATACGCCGATCCAAAGCGGGGCGCGGCGCCATAGCCCTGGTGGCTGGGGCGGCCCAAAGGCACCAGATCGACGGCGCCGTACACCGGCCGCTCGGCGGGATCGGCGTGGTTGTAAGCGCCCGCAAACTGCTGGTCCTCCCACTGCCAGCGCTCGCCCTGGGGCTGGGGGCTGTAGCTGCCATTGCTGCGGCCGCTCTCAAACTGCGACAGGTAGCGGCCTTGCTGGCACAGCAGCGCCAGCAGCGGCTGGCCTTGTACGGTCCAGTCCGGGACCGTCCAGTCCGGGACCATCCAGTCGGGATGAAAGTGGACGTGAATCGAAGCGGGTGCAAGTGCGTGCTCGCGCGCCGGGCCGCCACGGCGCTGCACGGCCTGCAGGGCTTGCTGCTGGGCGGCGGTCAACAAGGGCGCGGGGCTGGGCATGGGCAGGGCGGGTTCGGTTGAAGGTCCAGGGACTGCAGTGGATGGATCGTAGCCGGTTCTGCGCTGCATGCATGCCCTGGCTGTTCTGGGGTTGGATGCTGCCCAGCGGCCCGGCACTGGCCGACAATCAGCGCTTGTCCACGATCTCTTGAGGAGTTTGCATGTCGTTTTGCCAGGCCTTGTGGCAAGCCAACCAGGCGCTGTACCAGCGCACCTTGGACCATCCCTTCAACCGCGAGCTGGCGGCAGGCAGCTTGTCGGTCGAGCGCTTTCGCCATTACATGATCCAGGATGCGCATTACCTGGTGGCCTATGGCCGTGCGCTGGCCGTCGCTGCCGCCAAGGCCGACCAGGCCGAGGGCGTGGTGCAGTTTGCCAATGCCGCCAATGAGGCGGTGGTCGAGGAGCGCAAGCTGCACGACGGCTTTATGCGCGACTTCGGCATTACGCCGCAGGATTTTGCCGCGACGCCGCTGACACCGGCCTGCCACCACTACACGAGCTTTTTGCTGGCCAACAGCTGGTCGGAGAGCTACCCGGTGGCGCTCGCCGGGCTCTTGCCCTGCTTTTGGATCTATGCCGAAGTGGGGCGCGATATCCATGCCCGCTCCCAGCCCGGCAACCCCTACCAGGCCTGGGTGGACACCTATGCCAGTGAAGAATTCCATGCCGCTGTGCGCGCCGTCATCGCCACCATCGACCGTGTGGCGGACGCCGCTGACAGCGCCACCCGCACGCGCATGGCCGAGGCCTACCGCTACAGCGCTGAGCTCGAATGGATGTTCTGGGACAGTGCCTACCAAGGGGGGCGCTGGCCGACGCGCTGAGCGGCACCCAAACTGGGTTGCGCTGCTGCGCTGTAAAGCTCCGGCAGCGCCGTCGTAAAGTTATGCAATGCGGCTCTACGGCGCGATAGGCTAGCGGTATTCGCCTACAGGCGCTTTCGAAAAACGGTCTTACGCTTCGTGGCATTCATTGACCAGATGCGCCAACGCGCAGACCCCGAGCAAGTCCGAGGCCTACACGCACGCATCGCAACCATATAAGGAGTTGCCATGTTGTCTACCAACACCACCCATACCGCTTACCACGCTCCCGTGTTCGAACCCACGGTCGATGAGTTGGCCGCTTTGAAGAAACTGGAACTGGGAGAAAAGATTTCGCTGCAGGATGCTGTGCATGCACATGTCTCCAAGCGCTTACTGGAACGCGGCATGGTGGTGGAGCGTGAGGGCTACATGGTCATCACCTCAGAAGGCCTGCAACAGATCAAGCGCCGCGATGCCTGATCCTCATCCCGCTGTTCTCCACAGCACCCAGGCAGCCCAAGCAGGCTGCCTTTTTTTTCATCATGGTTAACTTTTTGTCTTAGTTTCAACGATTTGGGTGGCTTATCTACAGCTGTGCACAGAGCTTTCCACAGCATTGTGCCCACGGACTGGGGACAACGCTGCGCTGCGCCAAAACAGCGGTGCTCCAGTGCCAGAAGAGGCCAGGGCCAGCAGTGTAGTGGCGTTGAAACTGCGCGAATGACGCGCCCAGGCCCCATATGCCTCAATTTTGAGCAAGGCTGGCATTTGGCTTAGGAATCAGCGGCTTGCCCTGCTTATCTACAAGCTTCTTCACAGCTTTCCACAGCATTGTGCCCGTGCAATGGGGACAAAGCGGGACCGCTGCGCGATGCGCAGGCTAGGGGTGATCTGCAAGCTGCTGGGCCGCTGCAGCCGTGTTGGCTGGCTTGCGCTTTGCCGCGCCAGGAATGGCGATGGGCGGCTGCAGGCAGCCAAGAAACTGCGCCGCAAAAACCTGCGTGTCCAACAGCCTTGCCAGCGGCGTGCTGCCACGGAATCTCAGTAGACTCGGGGCTGGCGGCGGTGGCGTTTACTTATCTTCGCAGTCGGTACAGGGCAGGTGCAACATGGCTGCACTAGGATGCGGTCATTCTTTACATGCCGGTGCTGATGGTGGAGCTTTGCCACAGGCCGCTGCTGTAACTCACCTCTACCGATTGCTGCCATGGACCATAACTCCAATAATTCCACCCGTCCCACCCCAACCTCCGGCGCGGCAGACGCCGGGCTGAACCCCGGTGCCGCAGCAGCACCCAAGCGGCGCAGCCGCTGGCTGGGCTCGACGATCGCCATCGTGCTGGTGGCGGGGCTGGCAGGCGGGGCCTGGTACCTGGTGCAGAGCAAGAAGAACCCGAGCGGCATGGCAGCCGGTGCACCTGGCATGGGCGGCCCACCGGGCGCCGGTGGCCCTCCCGGCATGGGCCCGGGCGCGATGCGGGCGATGGCCGTCACCGTGGGCAGTGCCGCTGCCAAACGCCAAACCCTGCCGGTGACCCTGACGGCAATGGGCACGGTGGTGCCCACCACCACGGTGACCCTGACCACCCAGGTCTCGGGCATTTTGCGCGATGTGCTGTTCACCGAAGGCCAGATGGTCAAGAAAGGCCAGAAGCTGGCCCAGATCGACCCCCGCCCGTTTGAGCAAGCGCTGCAGCAGGCCAAGGGCCAGTTGGCGCGCGACCAGGCGCAGCTCGATGCCGCGCGCGTGACGCTCAAGCGCTACCAGACCTTGTGGGACCAGGATTCGATTGCCCGCCAGGACCTGGACACGCAGGCCGCGCTGGCCAAGCAGCTCGAAGGCACGGTGCTCACCGACCAGGCCCAGGTGCAGACCGCCCAGCTCAACCTGGGTTATGCCAGCATCACCTCACCCATCGATGGCCGCATCGGTCTGCGCACGATGGACCCGGGCAACTACATCAGCGCCGGCGGCACCACCGGCATCGCCGTCATCACCAAGATGGCGCCGATCGATGTGAGCTTTACCGTGCCGCAGGACCATATCCCCTCGGTGCTGGGCGCGCAAAAGGCCGATGCCCGGCTGCCGGTGGCAGCGCTCGATCGCGCAGGCAACAAGACCCTGGCCCAGGGCGTGTTCCTGACCTTGGACAACCTGGTTGACACCGCGACGGGCACCGTCAAGGCCAAGGCCCGGTTCGACAACAGCGATGGCTCGCTCTTTCCCAACCAGTTTGTCAACACCCGCCTGACCTTGAAGGACGAGAGCGCGCTGGTGGTGCCGGTCACCGCCATCCGCACCGGTGGCAATGGCGATTTTGTCTATGTGATCAACGCCGACCGCACCGTGACCCAGCGCACCGTCATCCGGGGCATGAGCACGGTCGAATGGGTGGCCATCAACACGGGCCTCAAGGAGGGCGAGCTGGTGGTGACCGAGGGTGCCGACCGCTTGAAGGATGGTGCCGTGGTGGCCCTGCAGGGCGACACGCCCACCCAGGCTCATGGCGCCAGCAGTGGCCGGCGCGGCCCACGTGAGGGCGGCCCGCGCGAGGGTGGTGGACGCCGTGGCAATGGCGAAGGCCGTGGCGCCAATGGTGCGGCACCCGGCGGTGCGGCGGGCAATGGCGCGCCCGCCGGCGGTGGTGGTGGCGGCGGTGCAGCCGTTGAGCCCAATGCTGGCCAGCCCAGTGCCGCAGCCCCTGCGGTGAACCCGGACCAACCCGCCGCTGGCGCCAGTGGTTCTGGCGGTTCGGGTGGCTCGGGCGGAGCAACCCCTGCGACCGGCTCCGGCCAGACCGCACCCGCGATCAAACCGGAGGAGGTGCCCAAGGGCATGGCGCCAGCGGCCAGCACCGTGCAACCCGCCCAGCGCGCCAACCCATAAGGCGGGCTGAGCGATGAGTCCTTCCCGTCCCTTTATCCAGCGGCCGGTAGCGACGGCCTTGCTGATGCTGGCCATCGTGCTGACCGGTCTGGTGGGCTTTCGGCTGCTGCCGCTGTCGGCGCTGCCCGAGGTGGATTACCCGACGATCCAGGTGCAGACCCTGTACCCGGGGGCCAGCCCCGAGGTGATGAGCCGCACGGTGAGCGCGCCGCTCGAGCGCCAGCTCGGCCAGATGTCCGGCCTGGACCGCATGGCATCGACCAGCGCAGCGGGCGTGTCGATTGTGACCTTGCAGTTCCAGCTGGGCTTGTCGCTGGATGTGGCCGAGCAAGAGGTGCAGGCGGCGATCAACGCCAGCAGTGCATTGCTGCCGGCCGATCTGCCCGCACCCCCGATCTATGCCAAGGTCAACCCGGCCGACACGCCGGTGATGAGCCTGGCCATCACCTCCAAGGAGCTGCCGCTCACCGAGGTGCAGAACATCGTCAACACCCGCCTGGCGCAGAAGATCAGCCAGGTCACCGGCGTGGGACTGGTCAGCCTGGAAGGCGGGCAAAAGCCTGCGATGCGCATCCAGGCCAACACCCAGGCGCTGGCCGCCAATGGCATCACCTTGAGCAGCCTGCGCACTGCCATCAGCAATGCCAACTCCAACACCGCCAAGGGCAGTTTTGATGGCCCCAAGCGCTCCTACTCGATCAACAGCAATGACCAGCTGCTGACTGCTGCCGACTACATGAACCTGGTGGTGTCCTGGAAGGACGGCGCCCCGGTGCTGATGAAGGATGTGGCCCGTGTGGTGGCGAGCGCCGAGAACGACCGGCTCGCCGCCTGGGTCGATGAGACACCCGCGATCATCTTGAACGTGCAGCGCCAGCCCGGCGCCAATGTGATTGCCACGGTAGACGCGATCAAGCAGCGCCTGCCCGAGCTCACCGCCTCCTTGCCCGCCTCGGTCGAGGTCAAGGTGCTGACCGACCGCACCACCGGCATCCGCGCCTCGGTCGAGCATGTGCAGATGGAGCTGGCGCTGGCCGTGGTGATGGTGGTGCTGGTGATCTTCTTCTTCCTGCACAGCCTGCGTGCCACGGTGATCGCCAGCCTGGCCGTGCCGATCTCGCTGATCGGCAGCTGCGGCGCCATGTACCTGCTGGGCTACAGCCTGAACAACCTGAGCCTGATGGCGCTGACGATTGCGACCGGCTTTGTGGTGGACGATGCGATCGTGATGATCGAAAACATTGCGCGCTACATCGAAGAGGGCGAGACGCCGATGGCCGCTGCCTTGAAGGGCGCGGCGCAGATCGGCTTCACCATCATCTCGCTGACCGTGTCGCTGATCGCGGTGCTGATTCCGCTGCTCTTCATGGGCGATATCGTTGGGCGCCTGTTCCGCGAGTTTGCGGTCACCTTGGCCATCACCATCCTGATCTCGGCGGTGGTCTCGCTCACCCTGGTGCCGATGATGTCGGCGCGCTGGCTCAAACAAGAGGACACCAGCGCGCACACGCGCGGCTGGGCCAGCTCGGTGCAGCGCGGTTTTGACAAGGTGATCCACCACTACGACCGGGGCCTGCACTGGGTGTTTCGCCACCAGGCGCTGACCCTGGTCGTGGCCGTGGCCACCGTGGTGCTGACGGGCCTGCTCTACCTGGCCATCCCCAAGGGCCTGTTCCCGACGCAGGACACCGGCCAGCTGCAGGCGCAGATCGAGGCGGCGCAAGAAGTGTCCTTTGCCCGCATGAGCAATCTGCAGCAGCAGGCCGTGAGCGCCATTCTGCAGGACAAGGATGTCGCCTCGGTCAGCTCGGTGGTGGGCGTGGATGCCGCCAACAACACCATGCTCAACACCGGCAGCCTGTCGATCAACCTGACCCGGCCGCATGATGCGCAGGACGAGGTGATGCAGCGCCTGCGCGAGCGGGTGAGCCAGGTGGCGGGAGTACGTATTTTCTTGCAGCCCTCGCAGGACCTGACCATCGACTCGCAGACCGGCCCCACCGAATACCGCCTGTCGATTGGCGGCGTGAACACCGACCAGGTCAATGACTGGACGCAAAAGCTCGTCAGCCAGTTGCAGAATGTGGCTCAGGTGCGCAATGCCACCAGCGACGCCGGGCGCAAGGGCCTGTCGGCTTATGTGAATGTGGACCGCGATACCGCATCGCGCCTGGGCATCAGCGCCAGCAGCATTGATGACAGCCTCTACAGTGCCTTTGGCCAGCGCATTGTCTCGACCATCTTTACCGAGACCAACCAGTACCGCGTGATTCTGGAGGCGCAGCAGGAGCAGCTCAACAGCGTGCAGACCTTGGGCAACCTGGCGATCAATGCCAGCAGCACGGGCGCGACGCCGCTGTCGGCGATTGCCAAGATCGAGGAGCAGATGGCACCGCTGCAGGTGACGCGCGTGTCGCAGTACCCGGCCGCCACCCTGGGCTTTGACACCGCGCCCGGCGTGTCGCTGGGCCATGCGGTCGATGCCATCAAGCAGGCGGCCAAGGATATTGGCATGCCCGCGTCGCTGACCATGGAGTTCCTGGGCGCAGCGGCCGCCTACCAGAACTCGCTCACCAGCCAGCTGGTCTTGATTCTGGCAGCGCTCATCTGCGTCTACATCGTGCTGGGCGTGCTGTACGAGAGCTATGTGCACCCGCTCACCATTCTCTCGACCCTGCCATCGGCCGGCGTGGGCGCCTTGCTGGCGCTGATGATCAGCGGCAACGACCTGGGCGTGATCGGCATCATCGGCATCATCTTGCTCATTGGCATCGTCAAGAAGAACGCGATCATGATGATTGACTTTGCGATCGATGCCGAGCGCAACCAGGGCATGGGCCCGCAAGAGGCCATCCACCAGGCCGCGCTGCTGCGCTTTCGGCCCATCTTGATGACGACCTTGGCCGCCTTGTTTGCCGCGCTGCCGCTGATGTTTGGCTGGGGCGAGGGCGCCGAGCTGCGCCGCCCGCTGGGCCTGGCCATTTTTGGCGGGTTGATGCTCAGCCAGTTGCTGACCCTGTTCACCACCCCGGTGATCTACCTGGTGTTTGACCGCCTGGGTGCCCGCTTTGGCCGCCGCCAAGCCGGTACTGCGGATGGCAGCCATGCCGAGGTGCAGGCATGAACCTGTCCCAGCCCTTTGTCAAACGCCCGGTCGCAACGGTCCTGCTGACCATTGGCATGGCATTGGCGGGCATTGCCGCGTTCTTTGCGCTGCCGGTGGCACCGCTGCCGCAGGTGGACTACCCGGTGATCTCGGTCACGGCCAGCCTCTCGGGCGCGAGCCCGGAGAACATGGCCTCGAGCGTGGCCACACCGCTGGAGCGCCACCTGGGCGTGATTGCCGGGGTCAACGAGATGACCTCGCGCAGCTCGACCGGCTCGGCCAATGTGACCTTGCAGTTTGACCTCAACCGCGACATCAATGGCGCCGCGCGCGAGGTGCAGGCGGCCATCAATGCCGCGCGCACCGATCTGCCATCTGACCTGCGCAGCAACCCCACCTACCGCAAGATGAACCCCTCGGATTCGCCGATCATCATCTTGGCGATGACCTCGCCCACGCGCACGCCCGGTGAGCTGTATGACGAGGTCTCCAACGTGGTGAGCCAGCGCATCTCGCAGGTCGATGGTGTGGGTGATGTGGAAATCGGCGGCGGCTCCTTGCCGGCGGTGCGGGTCGAGCTCTTGCCCCAGGCGCTGAGCCACTACGGCATTGCGACCGAAGATGTGCGCGCCGCCATCCAGGCGGCCAATGCCAACCGGCCCAAGGGCGCCATCGAGAGTGGCGGCAACCGCCTGCAGATCTACACCCCAGCGCCCGAGCGCAAGGCCAGCTGGTACCAGGGCCTGGTGGTGGGCTGGCGCGACAATGCGGCCGTCCGGCTGGGCGATGTGGCGCGGGTCATCGACGGGCCAGCCAATGTCTACACGATGGGCCTGTTCAACGGCCAGCCCGCCATCCTGGTGCTGATCACGCGCCAGCCCGGCGCCAACATCATCAATACCGTGGACAACGTGCGCAAGCTCCTGCCCGAGCTGCAGGCCCAGCTGCCCAAGGATGTGAAGATCCAGGTGGCCAGCGACAGCACCAACTCGATCCGCTCGTCGCTGCGCGAGATCGAGACCACCTTGATGGTGTCGGTGATCCTGGTGGTGCTGGTGGTGGGCGCCTTTATCCGCAAGGCGCGCGCCACGGTGATTCCGGCCGTGGCCACCGTCGTTTCGCTGCTGGGCACCTTTGGCGTCATGTACCTGCTGGGCTATAGCCTCAACAACCTCAGCCTGATGGCGCTGACGGTGGCCACCGGTTTTGTCGTGGATGACGCGATTGTGGTGCTGGAGAACACCAGCCGCCATATCGAGCAGGGCATGGACAAGATGGCCGCCGCGCTGCAGGGCGCGCGCGAAGTGGGCTTTACCGTGCTGTCGATCAGCCTGTCCCTGGTGGCGGTGTTCATTCCGCTGCTGTTCATGGAGGGGCAGATCGGCCGCTTGTTCAAGGAATTCGCCGTGACCTTGTCGGTCGCGGTGATGATCTCGCTGGTCATCTCGCTGACCACGACGCCGATGATGTGCGCCTGGTTTCTGCGCAATGAGGATGCCATCGAGACGGCGCCGCGCGGCCGCTTTGCCCGCGCGCTGGAGAACAGCTACAACGCGATGCTGCGCGTTTATGAGCGCTGCCTGGATTGGGCCTTGCATGCCAAGGCCGTGGTGATGCTGATCCTGGTGATCGTCATCGGCATGAATGGCTATCTGTTCCTGCATGTGCAAAAGGGCTTTTTCCCGCAGCAGGACAACGGCCAGCTCGCTGGCGGCCTGCGTGCGGACCAGAGCATCTCGTCGACCGCGATGGCCGGCAAGCTCAAGGAGGCGCTGGCCATCATCCAGCAGGATCCGGCCATCGACACGGTGGTGGGTTTTGCCGGTGGCAGCCGCTCGGGCGGCGGCTTTGTGTTCATCAACCTCAAGCCGGTCAGCGAGCGTGATGTGACCAGCCTGCAGGTGGTGGCGCGCCTGCGGCCGCAGCTGTCGCAGATCACCGGTCTGCGCGTGTTTCTGAACCCGGTGCAGGATTTGCGCATGGGCGGGCGCTCGTCGAACTCGACCTACCAGTACACCCTCAAGAGCGACAACACCGCCGACATGAAGAAATGGGCCACGCGCCTGGCCGAGCGGCTCAAGCAAGAGCCCTTGCTGCAGGATGTGGACACCGACCAGTCCGACAGCGGCGTGGAAGTCTATGTGGAGGTGGACAAACAGGCCGCAGCACGCCTGGGGGTGAATGCCAAGTCCATCAACAATGCGCTCTACAACGCCTTTGGCCAGCGCTCGGTGGCCACCATCTACAGCGATCTGAACCAGTACTCGGTGATCATGGAATGGGCGCCCGAATACACGCGCGGGCCACCAGCGTTGCAGGATATCTATGTGCCATCGAACCTGAGCGGCACCGAGGGCACCGCGGCCAACCCGGCGCTGCGCAGTGCATCGACCGGCAGCGTGATCAGCACCAGCGTGGCCACCATGGTGCCGCTGTCGAGCTTTGCCAAGGTGCTTGAGCGCCCCGCGCCCACCAGCGTGAACCACCAGGACGGCGAGCTGTCGACAACGATATCGTTCAACCTGGACGCAGGCGTGGCGCTGAGCGAGGCCCAGCAGGTGATTGCCCAGGCCGAGGCCGATATCGCCATGCCGATCAATGTGCGCGGCAGCTTCCAGGGCACGGCGCTGAGCTTTCAGAAGTCGCAGAACCAGCAGCTCTACCTGATCCTGGCCGCGATTGTCGTGATCTACATTGTGCTGGGCATGCTCTATGAAAGCCTGGTGCACCCGATCACCGTTCTATCCACCTTGCCATCGGCGGGGGTGGGCGCGGTGATTGCGCTGATGCTGTTTGACATGCAGTTCACGGTGATTGCGCTCATCGGGGTGTTCTTGCTCATTGGCATCGTGAAGAAAAACGCCATCTTGATCATCGACTTTGCGCTGGAGGCCGAGCGATCGCGGGGGCTGTCCGCGATCGACGCGGTGCGCGAAGCCTGCCTGCTGCGCTTTCGCCCCATCCTGATGACCACCTTGGCTGCCGCGCTTGGGGCCCTGCCGCTGGCCATTGGCTTTGGCCAGGGCTCGGAGCTGCGCCAGCCGCTGGGCATCGCCATCATTGGCGGCCTGCTGGCCAGCCAATTGCTGACCCTGGTCACCACCCCCGTGGTCTATGTGCTGATGGACAAGCTGCGCCGCCGCGCACCCAACGAGCGTGACCTGGGCCGTGCCTCGAGCGACGGCATGCCCACCCTGGAACACGATACGCCATGACGCCTTCTCTTGATCTTTCCAAGCCTTCTCGCCTCCCCCTGTTGCGCAGCCTGGCGCTGGCGCTGTGCTGCGCCGGGCTGTTGAGCGCCTGCTCGGTGGCCCCCGTCTACCAGGTGCCCGCCACCCCAGCACCTGCCAGCTTCAAGGAAGCGGGCGCGCTGTGGCAAAGCGCCCAGCCCAACGATGCGGTGGACCGGGGCGACTGGTGGACGCTGTTCGCAGACGAGCCGCTCAACCAGCTCGCCGCGCAGGTGCAGGTGCACAACCAAAACATTGCCGCGGCCGCAGCTGCCGTGCAGCAAGCCCAGGCCGCGTTGCGCGTGGAGCAGGCCGGCTTGCTGCCGACCGTCAGTGGCAGCCTGGGCCAGACACGCCAGGGCGGCAGCCAGTCCAGCAGCAATGGCAGTGCCTCGCTGGGCATCAGCGCCGCCTGGGATGCGGACCTGTGGGGCCGTCTGCGCGAATCGGTGAGCGCTGCCCAAAGCAGTGCCCAGGCGAGCGAAGCCGATCTGGCCGCTGCGCGCCTGTCGGCCGTAGGCAGCCTGGTGCAGAACTATTTCCGCCTGCGCGAGGCCGATGCCGAGATGCAGATCCTGTTGCAATCGATCGAGGGTTACCAGCGCAGCCTGCTGATTGCCCAGAACCGCTACGACGTGGGGGTGGAGGCGCGCACCGCGGTGCTGCAGGCGCAGACCACCTTGACGACGACCCAGGCCAGTGTGGAATCCCTGCGCCAGTCGCGCCAGACCTATGAGCATGCGATTGCCGTGCTGACGGGCCAGGCGCCGGCGCAGTTTGACCTGCCGCCGGCCGCCTGGAACGTGACCGTGCCCGAGATTCCAGGCGTGGTGCCCTCGACCCTGCTGGAGCGCCGGCCCGACATTGCCGCTGCCGAGCGTGCAGTGGCTGCGGCCAATGCCCAGATCGGCGTGGCCCAGGCGGCTTATTACCCGAGCCTGAGCCTGAGCGGCTCGCTCAACCGTTCGGGATCCAACCTGGGCAACCTGTTCAGCGCCTCGGGCCTGCTGTGGTCGCTGGGTGCATCGCTGAGCCAGAGCATCTTCAACGCCGGCGCCACGACCGCGCAGGTCGATTCGGCCCGCGCCGCGCATGCGGCCCGCACTGCCAGCTACCGCCAGTCGGTGCTGGCGGCGTTCCAGGCGGTCGAGGATGTGCTGAGCAATGTGGCGGCGCTCAATGCCCAAAAGCCACTGCTGCAGCAAAGCCTGGATTCGGCCGAGAAGGTCGAGCAGCAGATGCTCAACCGCTACAAGGAAGGCCAGGTGCCTTACACCGATGTGGTCACCGCCCAGGCGACTGCGCTGTCGGCGCGCCGATCCTTGATCCAGCTGCAGCTGAACCAGCAACTGGCAGCGGCCCAACTCATCCAGGAGCTGGGGGGCGGCTGGCATGCCGATTGGATGAAGCCGGGCGCCTAAAGCTCAGCCAAAGGGTTCAGTGCAGATGGGGCAGAAAATTGCGCCCCGTCCGCTGCACAAATTGCGCATAGCTCATCGGCGCGCCCAGCTGCGCATCGCCCCGGTTGGGCAGCACCCAGGCCCAGGCGCGTTGCTGCTGCTCATCAAACACCAGCTTGTACAAATGGCTGGGCACCCAGACCTGGTTGCGGCCAATGGTGGGGGTCTGGCCCTCAAACAAGGGCCCAGTATAGACAAAGACATTGCCGCTGGCGCGCTTGGCGTACTTGCGCACATCCGCTTCGAGCTTGGACCAGACCTGGCGGTTGTGCGTCGGGTCCTGCGGCACCATGTTGGACAGCGCAAAGGACTGCGCCATGCCGGTGGCGGTGCTTTGGTCCGCTGCTGGCGCCATATGGCCCCGGTCATAGCCGCTGGCCTGGTAATCGGACAGCTCGGCCTTGTAGGCCGCGCGCAGGCGTGCATCGGCATAAAAGTGGTCGGTGCGCTGCAAGCCCGCCGCGCCTTGCAGCCGCTGGCGGCTCAAGCGCTCCACCGTGACGATCGGCGTTTTGGACAGCCCCGAATACAGCACCGCAAACCCGGTCGAGCACAGGGTGACGGGCATCCAGTTGCGCCCCACACTGGCAGCACTGAGCGGCGCGCTGGCGGGCAGCTGCTCGGCACAGTCGGCAAAGCCCTGGCTGCCCCTTTCGCTGCCCGCCTGGCTGGAGGGGGGCGGGGTGGTGGCGGCTGAGGAAGGCGCGTTGGCGTGCCCGGCATCTGACGCAGCGCCCCGGCTTTGCCGGGCAATTTCTAGAAAGCGGCTTTGCCAGTCTGCAGCGGTGGACTGGACCTCTTCCACCCAGTGCTGCACCGTTTGCACCGGTGGCAGCTGCTGCAGCCACTGGGTGCTATGGCTGACAGTCCATTGGCGGATATGGTCGAGTTGCGGCACATAGGCGGCCGACGCGATGGCCGCGACCGCGCTGTAGGCGGCAATCGCCCCTTTGCCCACCATGCCGCGCAAAAAACCGCGCAGCAGGCCGGGGGCGGACTTGGATGCTTTCTTCTTTTTGGCGGGGCGCTTGGCGGAACGGGGAGGAGGGCAGGCCATGAACTACGACAACCGGGGCATGCCGACCTTCAGCCAGCACAGCAAGACAACTGCCGTATTGTGGCTCAAATTGCTACCTGTTGCCTGAAATTGCTATGAATTTTTAAGCTAACTATCTAGTGTTATGAATGCGTTGTGGCTATATGGTGCTGAAGGCCGCCAAGCATAGGACTGTATAAAAATATGGCAAATATTGCGCTGTAGAAGCGCAACTGGCACAGCTGCCCCTGCGCCACCGGGGCTGGTGCTTCAACCAAGTGGTCTGCGGCGGCTGCTGCATCCCCCTTAAAACAGATTTCACACGAATGGCAAACAACTGCAAACTGATAGTTGTTGTTAACCACAAATAGATTTAATCGAATATCATATAGCTATCAATTATAGCTAAGTGTTAGCGCAGAGTTAATCGCTGTAGCCGTTTCATCATTTATCGTCCGCGCTGGGGAAGAACCCAGTGCGGAATTTTTGATGGTGGCGCAGGTAATGGGTGGTAATGGTATTTGCTGCCCCTAATTCGCAAAGACAATATTTACTCAATGTACACCCCTGTCTACGTGTATTTGTCGTCAGAGCCGTTTTCGAAGATAAAACTCAAGCCCACCAGCCATTTTGGCGTGTACCGAACGGATCCCATCAAGCTGGTGGTCAATGAAACCACGGTGGCGACCTACCAGTATGTGCGGCTGGACCGGGTATTCAACAAGATTTTTATCTACGATATCCATTTGCGCCGCGATGTGGGCAGCCTGGGCCTGGGCCAGTTTTATGACGAGCAAATGGGCGGGCGTGGTAAATCGGGTGGGGATGAATAATCGCCATGGTATTGGATGATTGTGGGGGACGATTCCAATAATCGCATGGTCAACTGCCATGGGGCTCCATCTGGTTTTTCGCCTCTGCAGATGGTTTGCGCGGTCGGTCAATGCCATCTTGGCTATCTGGCTTCGTGGGGTTCGACAATGGACATGCGCTGGTCATCAGCGGCGCTGGATGCAAGCGTCTTGCGACCAAATAGGCATCCCCTCTCGGAGGCACAACGGTCGTTCGTTGTGCGGCAACGGCTTGAACACTTTGAGCGACCGTCCGCGTCCCCGCCTTCCTGAGGGGGAGTAGGCACCCTTATAAGCAAATAGCTTAGAAATATTCAATCGTAAAAGAAACTTTATATAACACTTTTTGACTACAGGTGTGACAATGTGTTTCTTTTATGGGCTGGTCCAAGTGCCTGCGATGTGGTGGTTGTTCTGTCCCGTTGCGAAATCCCCCGAATCCCATGCTTCTATCTCACCCACGGCAATGAAAAAGCAACTTTTGGCCTTTGCGGCTGCGGCCTGCGCGCTGTCTTCTTTTGCGCAAACGACGGTGCCGACGCTATCGTGCTCCAGCCTTGTCTCCGAACTCAACACTGGCGTTCTGAATGGAGCGAAGCTGGGTACTTTCCAGCAGGATCCCATTTGGAGCCAGTTTCAGGAGCTCACCACTTCGCCACAAACGCCCCCGCCTAACGGTGCGAATTGGGTGCAGGGCCGGACGACGGGGACGGTAGACGGAAGCTGGGCTATTTTTGGTGATGCACAGTGGCTCAGTCCCGGCTTCACGGGCGTGGGTGGAGCAAACAACCAGTCGTCGCCGGGCAACTGGTGGCCGCGTCCCAATCCTAGTTCGACGCCATTCAACAACCACTACCGGGTCCAGTTCAACCTGTCGCCCGAAGTGCCGCCGTCTGCCCTGCGCATCGAGATGGAATACATGGGCGATGACGTGGTCAAGGCGGCCTATGTCAATGGCGTTGCGGTTGCTCCGTTTTCAGGCGGCGGGTTTGGCGGCGGGGTTTACACCACGCTGAACAGTGGCTGGGTCGCTGGCCTCAATACCCTCGTATTTACGACGGCAGATACCGGATGGGCCGCAGGCTTTCTGGCGCGTGCCCGCACTGCCGGGGAGTCGGTCTGTTCAGTATCACCGATCAGTGTGACCAAGACGGCAGACAAGGCCAGCTATGTGCCGGGCGAAACCATCAACTACAGCGTAACGGTAACAAGCCAAGGCTTGGTAGCTGCTACTGGCCTGAGCTTGGCAGATGCAGTGCCTGCCGGTGTGGCCAATCCGGTGTGGACCTGCTCGGCAGGCGCGGGCACGGCAGTGTGTCCTAGCCCTGTCACCTCCAATGTGGTGTTTGACTTGCCTGCGCAATCCAGCCTGGTGTTCAGCTTGTCAGGCACGGTCACGGGCCGTGCCAGTCTGGACAACACCGCAACGATCAGCCCTGGCACCGGTGGCGTGTGTTCTGCCACGACGGGCTGCTCAGCGACGGTCACTCCGCCCTATACCGCCTCGTCGACTTCTCCCATCAGCATCACCAAAACAGCGGATCAAGCAAGCTACCAGCCGGGGCAGACGGTGCAGTACGCCATCACGGTTACGAACGAATGGACTGCCAATGCGACAGGCTTGATGTTGGCGGATCCGCTGCCTGCTGGTATCTCGACTCCGGTGTGGAGCTGTGCTGCCGCCGCTGGTGCTGCGGTCTGCCCTGTGCCAGCAGCGCCAGGCACTAGCTTTGATTTGCCAGGCAACTCCAGCCTGGTGTTTACGTTGAAGGGCACCGTAACAGGCCTGGCTTCTCTGGACAACACGGCTACGGTCAACCCTGGCATCGGTGGGGAGTGCGCGGCCAGCACCGGATGCTCCGCCAGCGTGAGCCCCAGCTACACCGCTGCGCCCCCGGTGGCGCAGGCCGTGCCTGGCCTGGGTGCGGGCGCGCTGGCGGCCCTGACGGCGTCCTTGGGTTTGCTGGCCTGGCGACGCAAGAGGGATCAGCGCATGAGGGTTGAGAAATAAGCCGCCTCCCGCGCTATCTCATTTGGTTCCAGCCCTCCTTGTGAGGGCTTTTTGCTGCGTTGGTGGTGCAGAGTGGGCGCATTTGGCAATGCAGCCTTTTTTCTCGCTCGTGCTGGAGTGGCTAGCTGGTCAATGCCAACGTATGCACACCGCAATTTTTATGGCTGCAGGGTGCTCTGATGGTGACAGCCGCAATTTTGCGGGTGGTGATGGCGAAAGCCTGAAGGCGTATGTGATATGCATCGATGCTTTAATCAGATGCATGCCAAGCACCCCCAACACCAACCCAACAAGGGGCTTGCCCTCTGGTTAGAATGTCGGCTGCTATCGTTTTTAAACAAACGCAATCGGTTTCAACCGCGAACGCCTAGACATGCAGCATCCCACGCCAGACAAAGAAAAAGCCGCTAAGTTGTTTAAACTTAACGGCTTTGAATGTGGTGCCCGGGGCCGGAATCGAACCGGCACGCCTTGCGGCGGGGGATTTTGAGTCCCCTGCGTCTACCAATTTCACCACCCGGGCTGTGTCTGTATCGCAGCTCGCAATTATGGCACAAATAATGAGCTCCAAAAAATACCCAACGATTGAGGATGCGATTGGCAAGACCCCCCTGGTGGCCCTGCAGCGCATCGGTGCCGACTACAACGAAGCCCATGGCAATGTGGTGCTGGGCAAGCTCGAGGGCAACAACCCGGCCGGCTCGGTCAAGGACCGGCCGGCCGTCTCGATGATCCAGCGCGCGCAGGAGCGCGGCGAGATCAAGCCCGGTGATACCTTGATCGAGGCGACCTCGGGCAACACCGGTATTGCGTTGGCGATGGCCGCGGCCATCAAGGGTTACCGCATGGTGCTGATCATGCCCGAGGACCTGTCCATCGAGCGCGCGCAGACGATGAAGGCCTATGGCGCGCAGCTGATCCTGACGCCCAAGAGCGGCGGCATGGAATATGCCCGCGATCTGGCCGACAAGATGGTCGCCGAGGGCAAGGGCATTGTGCTGGACCAGTTTGCCAACCCGGACAATCCGCGCGCGCATTACGAGACCACCGGCCCCGAGATCTGGGAGCAGACCGGCGGCCAGATCACCCACTTTGTCAGTGCGATGGGCACGACCGGCACCATCACCGGCGTCTCGCGCTACTTGAAGGAAAAGAACCCGGCCGTGCGCATCATCGGCGCCCAGCCGACCGAGGGCTCGCGCATCCCCGGCATCCGCAAGTGGCCCGAAGAGTACCTGCCCAAGATCTATGATCCGAGCGCGGTCGACGAGATGATCTATGTAACCCAGAACGATGCCGAGGACATGGCCCGCAGCCTCGCCCGTGACGAAGGCATCTTTGCCGGTATTTCTGCGGCAGGCGCCTGCCATGTCGCTCAGGAAATTGCGCGCCGCGAACGCAACGCTACCATTGTGTTTGTCGTCTGCGACCGGGGGGACCGCTATCTGTCCACCGGCGTGTTTCCCGCCTGAGCACGCGCGCCGAGCGATGAGCGCTCGGTTGCCGGCATGAAAGCCCTATGCAATACGAAACGAAATTTTGCGTGAACTGCGCCACGGCGCTGCAATGGAAGGTGATGGCCGAGGACAGCGGCGATGTCAGCCGACTGCGCTGCCCCGCCTGCGGCTGGACGCACTGGGGCAACCCCACGCCCGTGCTGGCCGCTGTCGTCGAGAACGACCAGGGCCAGGTGCTGCTGGCGCGCAATGCGCTGTGGCAGCCGGGCATGTTTGGCCTGATCACCGGCTTCATGGAAGCCGGTGAATCGCCCGAGGCCGGCATTGCCCGCGAGGTGCTGGAAGAGACCGGCCTGCAGACCCAGGCCCTGCGCCTGATTGGCTGCTGGGAGTTTTTGCGCATGAACCAGGTGCTGATCGCCTACCATGTGCGCGTGGCGGGCCAGCCCGATGACGTGCGCCTGTCGCCCGAGCTGGTGGAATACCAGTGGAAGACGGCGCAGGATGTGCTGTGCTGGCCCTCCGGCACCGGCTATGCGATGGCCGAGTGGGTCAAGAGCAAGGGCGAGCCGGTGCGCTTTGGCGCCTTCCGCCCCAACCAGAACCCTGAGCCCGATCCGGCCAAATGGCCGGTGAATTATTGGCAAGAGGATGCCCGCTTTGTGGTGGCGCCCCGCCTGGGCTAGACCCTGCTTGGCATCAACAACGAATGAACACGATGGATATTGACCAGGAAGTGGATACGCGGGGGCTGAACTGCCCGCTGCCGATTTTGAAGGCCAAGAAGGCCTTGGCCACCATGCAGAGCGGGCAACTGCTCAAGGTGGTGGCGACCGATACCGGCTCGATCCGGGATTTCCAGGCCTTTGCCAAGCAGACCGGCAATGAGCTGGTGGAGCAGCAGACGGTGGGTGAGGAGTTCATCCATATTCTGCGCCGCCGCTAGGCGCTCCCCACGCTGCTGAAACACCAAAGGCCTGCATCTGCAGGCCTTTGTTTTGTGCGAGTTTCAGCGCAGATTCAGATCTGCAGGTTCTTCAAAAAGGCGCGGAAATCATCGCCCACATCGGGGTGCTGCAGCGCCAGCTCCACGGTGGCCTGCAAAAAGCCTTCCTTGCTGCCGCAGTCATAGCGCTTGCCGCTGTACTGGTAGGCGTACACCGTCTCGCTGTGCATCAGGCGCTCGATCGCATCGGTCAGCTGGATCTCGCCGCCCACGCCCTTGGGCTGGTTGCGGATCTCGTCAAAGATGCCGGGGGTGAGTACATAGCGGCCGGCCACACCCATGCGGGAGGGGGCTTTTTCCGGGGCGGGCTTTTCAACGATCTCGTCAATGCGCATCAGCGGGCCGCCTGCGGGCTCGCCCTTGACGATGCCATAGCGCTTGGTGTGTTCCAGCGGCACCTCCTGCACAGCCAGCAGCGAGCGGCCTTGCTTGGAGAAGGCGGCCGTCATCTGCGCCATCACGCCTGGGCCGCCTGGCGCGCCGGTCATCAGGTCGTCGGCCAGCAGCACGGCAAAAGGCTCGTTGCCTACCAGTGGCTCGGCGCAGAGCACCGCATGGCCCAGGCCCAGCGAGCGGGGCTGGCGCACAAACAGGCAATTCATGTCATCGGGGCTGACGCTGCGCACCAGGTCCAGCATGGCTTGTTTGCCGGCGTTTTCCAGTTCGTTTTCCAGCTCATAGGCGGTGTCGAAATGGTCTTCGATGGCGCGCTTGCTGCGGCCGGTAACAAAGATCATGTCCCGGATACCGGCCTCGTAGGCCTCTTCCACCGCGTACTGGATCAGGGGCTTGTCCACGACGGGCAGCATTTCCTTGGGCGATGCCTTGGTGGCAGGCAAAAAGCGGGTGCCCAGGCCAGCGACTGGGAAAACGGCTTTGCGGACACGGGTCGGTGTAGTCATAAATACTCGGGTTCTAGGACTTGGATGTGACAAAGGCGCAGCAAGCTGCGCCTTTGTGTGCAGGGCCAAGGGGCATTATGTGCTGATTTTTGTACCGCCCCGGCCGATTCAGCCCAGGCGCTGGAGCTGCTCTTGCAGCTTGCTGAGCGATGCGCCAAAGTCCGCCATGCGCTTTTTCTCCTGGTCCAGCACCGCAGCGGGGGCCTTGGCACAGAACGCCTCGTTGGACAGCTTGGCGTTGGCCTTGGTGATCTCGCCTTCGAGGCGCTTGATCTCCTTGCCCAGGCGCAGCTTCTCGGCCTCCACATCCACTTCGACAAACAGCGCCAGGCGCGCATCGCCCACCACCGATACCGGTGCATGCTGGGCCTCGGCCGCCCAGGTGGTTTCGTCGTCGAACACCTTGACCTCGCTCAGCTTGGCCAGGTTCTTGAGCACATCGGCGTTGGCGCGCAGGAAGGCGGCGCCATCGGCAGAGCCGGCCACCGTCAGCAGCGGCAGGCGCTGTGCTGGCGAGACAGCCATTTCGCCGCGCAGCGCACGGCAGGCGTCCACCATCTGTTTGATGCGCTCCACATAGGCGATGGCCTCGTTGTCGATCTTCTCGGGCTGGGCTTGCGGGTAAGCAGCGATTGCAATCGATGCACCTTCGCGGCCGGCCACAGGCGCCACCTTCTGCCACAGCGCTTCGGTCACGAACGGGATGATCGGGTGGGCTAGGCGCAGGATGGTCTCCAAGGTGCGGATCAGCGTGCGGCGGGTACCGCGCTGCTGGGCTGGGTTGCCGGTCTGGATCTGCACCTTGGCGATTTCCAGGTACCAGTCGCAGAACTCGTTCCAGACAAAGTCGTAGAGGGTGTTGGCGACGTTGTCCAGGCGGAATTCGGCAAAGCCCTTGGCCACCTCGGCCTCGACCTTTTGCAGCTGCGAAACGATCCAGCGGTCGGGCTGGCTGAACTGCAGGTAGTCGCCCGTGGCGCACTGGTCCTTGCTGTGCTCGAGCAGGCCGCAGTCATGGCCTTCGCAGTTCATCAGCACAAAGCGCGAGGCGTTCCACAGCTTGTTGCAGAAGTTGCGGTAGCCTTCGCAGCGCTTGCTATCAAAGTTGATCGAGCGGCCCAGCGACGCGAGCGCGGCAAAGGTAAAGCGCAGCGCATCGGCGCCATAGGCGGGAATGCCTTCGGGGAATTCCTTTTGCGTGTTCTTGCGCACCTGGGGCGCGGTCTCGGGCTTGCGCAGGCCCACGGTGCGCTTGTCCAGCAGCGGCTCCAGTGCAATGCCATCGATCAGGTCGACCGGGTCCAGCACATTGCCTTCGGACTTGGACATCTTCTTGCCCTGCGCATCGCGCACCAGGCCGTGGATGTAGACATGCTTGAACGGCACGCGCCCGGTGAAGTGCGTGGTCATCATGATCATCCGGGCGACCCAGAAGAAGATGATGTCGTAGCCGGTCACCAGCACCGACGAGGGCAGGTAGAGGTTGAAGTCGTCATCGGCGGCGTCGCCTTGCTCGGGCCAGCCCATGGTGCTGAAGGGCACCATCGCCGAGGAGTACCAGGTGTCGAGCACATCGGCGTCGCGGCGCAGTACCTTGCCCGGCGCCTGCGCCTGGGCTTCGGCCTCGTTCTTGGCGACATAGATGTTGCCTTCTTCGTCGTACCAGGCCGGAATCTGGTGGCCCCACCACAGCTGGCGCGAAATGCACCAGTCCTGGATGTTGTTCATCCACTGGTTGTAGGTGTTGACCCAGTTCTCAGGCACAAACTGCACCTGGCCCGAGGCCACGGCGTCGATGGCCTTTTGTGCAATGCTCTTGCCGGTCGGGTCCTGGTCGCTGACCTTGCTCATTGCGATGAACCATTGGTCGGTCAGCATGGGCTCGATCACCTGGCCGGTACGGTCGCAGATGGGCACCATCAGCTTGTGCTTCTTGGTCTCGACCAGCAGGCCCTGGGCTTCCAGATCGGCCACGATGGCCTTGCGCGCGACAAAGCGGTCCATGCCGCGGTATTTCTCGGGCGCCTCGTCGTTGATCTTGGCCTCCAGGGTCAGCACCACAATCATCGGCAGCTTGTGGCGCTGGCCCACCTGGTAGTCGTTCTGGTCATGCGCGGGCGTGACCTTGACCACGCCGGTGCCGAACTCGCGGTCCACATAGTCGTCGGCAATGATCGGGATCTGGCGGCCCACCAGCGGCAGGGTCACGGTCTGGCCGATCAGGTGTTGGTAGCGCGTGTCTTCGGGGTGGACCATCACGGCCACGTCGCCCAGCATGGTCTCGGGGCGGGTGGTGGCCACCACCAGCCGGCCTTCGCCGCTGGTCAGCGGGTAGGCAATGTGCCACAGCGACCCGTCCTTTTCCTGGTTTTCCACTTCCAGGTCGGACACGGCCGATTGCAGCACCGGGTCCCAGTTGACCAGGCGCTTGCCACGGTAGATCAGGCCTTGCTGGTAGAGCTTGACGAAGGTCTCGGTCACCACCTTGGAGAGCTTGTCGTCCATCGTGAAGTACTCGCGGCTCCAGTCCACCGTATCGCCCATGCGGCGCATCTGCGTGGTGATGGTGTTGCCCGATTGCTCCTTCCACTCCCAGACCTTGGCGACAAAGTTCTCGCGGCCCAGGTCATAGCGGCTCTGGCCGGCGGCCTGCAACTGGCGCTCCACCACGATCTGCGTGGCGATGCCAGCGTGGTCGGTGCCCGGAATCCAGGCCGTGTTGTAGCCCTTCATGCGGTGGTAGCGGGTGAGCGAGTCCATGATCGTCTGGTTGAACGCATGGCCCATGTGCAAGGTGCCGGTCACATTGGGGGGCGGCAGCTGGATGGAGAAGTTGTGCTGCGCCGCGACCGATTCCGCATTGGGCGCACCGGTGCCGCGATAGCCGGCGTTGCCGTAGCCGCGCTTTTCCCATTCCGGGCCCCAATGGGCCTCGATGGCCGCAGGCTCAAAAGACTTGGACAGGCTATCGAGACCTGGTTGGGAGATCGGTTGGCTGTTGGTGTCGCTCATGGTGTGATCAATGGAAAACGGCACCACAGATCGAGATGCCGTTGGATAGCTTGGAAAGAATAGGCTGATTTTAGCCCGCCTGCGGCCATGACCGGCCCGCGTGGGCTTGTGCTGCCGTTGGCAGCAGCACAAGCCCTTTGCAATGGCCATAAAAAAACTGCCAGGGGCCGTCAATCGGCCACTGGCAGTCTGCACTCCTGTGCGGAGGATTTCAGCGTGGGTATCGGCTGGGTTACTGCTTCACAGCTTCGATCTGCACGACCAGGCGCACATTCTTGGCAGCGCCATAGTTCACACCGTAGTCCAGGCCGAAGGCGGTGCGGTCAAAGGTGGTTTCGAAATCGCCACCGCAAACTTCGCGGTCCTGCAGCATCTTGTTGGGGTAGCAGCTGAACTTGCTGGCCTTGAAGGTCACGGGCTGGGTCTTGCCCAGCAAGGTCATGTTGCCTTCGACGGAGGCGAGCTTGTCGCCGTCAAACACGAACTTGGTGGACTGGAAACGGGCCTTGGGGTGCTCGGCCACGTTGAAGATGTCCTTGCTTTGCAGGTGCTTGTCAAAAGCGGGCGTGCCGGAGTTGACCGAGGAGGTGTCGATGCTGATGTCCACCGAGCCGGTCTTGCCAGCGCGGTCCAGGGTCAGGGTGCCTTCTTTTTTGTCAAAGCGTGCACGGTTGGTGCTGGCGCCGTTGTGGTCGATCTCGAAGGTCGCAAAGGTGTGCGTCGGGTCGATCGCGTAGGTGGCTGGAGCCGCGTGCACGGCACCGGCGAACAGGGAAGCAGCGGCCAGAGCCAACAGGGAAGTGCGCATCAGGAATCTCCTAAAAAAAGGGGTTAAAGAGCTGAGAACAGGGAAAAACGTGGCTTAAATCTTGCCCACACCGGTCAGGGCCAGCTTGAACTGCACCTGCACTTCGTCGGCCACCATCGAGGTGTCCTTCCAGTCGCCATCACCGATGGCATAGGTCAGGCGCTTCAAGGGCAGCGTGCCCGCTGCGGTGGTGGTCGTGCCCGACTGGGTCAGGGTGACAGGCAGGCTGACCTTCTGGACATTGCCCTTGATCGTCAAGGTGCCATCGACCTGGTACTTGCCGCCGCCCAGCGCCTTGACGGCGGTGGAGTCAAACGTGGCTTGTGGGAACTTGGCGACGTTGAACCATTCTGCCTTGGGCAGCTCGGCATCGGTTTCCTTGACGCCCATCGTGGCGCTGCCGGTATCGACCGAGAAATGGATCTTGCTGGCTTCGGGCTTGGCCGTGTCGAAGGCGATCTTGGCATCGAACTTCTGGAAGTGGCCCTTGATTGGCACGCCCATCTGCTTGGCTTCGAAGTTGACGGCGCTTTGCGCGGGCACCAGCGCTTGCTGGGCCATCACGGGGGTGGCAAAGGCAGCTGCGGTCAGGGCGGCAGCGAACAGGGCGGAGGGGGAGAGCTTGGACATCAGATCAGACTCCAGTAAAAAAACGGTGCAAAACAGTACGAATCAAGAGGCGCGGCCGGGCAGCATGCGCGAGAGCAGGCCATCGCGGTCGATCAGCTGGTGCTTGAGCAGTGCGGCCACATGCATGACCACCAGCGCAGCCAAGGTGTAGGCGAGGTAGGCATGCCAGGGCTTGAGGGCTTCGGCCAGCTCGGGGCTCTTGCTGACCAGATCGGGCAGCGGCATCACGCCAAACAGCACGATGGGAAAGCCCGCTGCCGAGCTGTAGATCCAGCCCACCAGCGGCACCGCAAAGAACAGTGCATACATCAGGTGGTGCACGCCGTGGTGGGCCACATGCTGCCAGGCGGGCATCGCGCGGGCGGTGGCCTCGGGCAGCGCCGGCGGGCGGTGGGTGAAGCGCCACAGGATGCGCACGGCCGACAGAATCAAGATCGTCATACCGGCCCATTTGTGCCAGTTGAAGTACTTGAGGCGGGTGGGGGAGAAGGGCAGGCTGGTCATGTACAGGCCAAAGGCAAAGATGCCAATCAGGGCCAGGGCCAAAATCCAGTGCAGTGCGATCGCCGTGCCGGTGTAGCGGGTGTTATTCGTCGTGGTAGCCATAAAAAACGCTGCAGCGGTAGGCCCAGCGGTATTGTTTGAAGCGAGTGTAGGAGCGGATCAACCGGTAGAAGTTCAGCCCGATTGATGGCGAAGTTCAAATTAATTGAATTGATCGATCGTCTGGTGGCGAGTTCCAGAACCAATGCACATAAGCATATGCCGAGCAGGCGCAAACCCGCGCTGCGCACTGGTACGCATACAACAGCGGGGGGCCGGGACTTTGTATCGCCTTGTATACCGTGCTGCGGCAGCGGCGCCCCATACGGGGCGCAACGGGGCCTGACCGGGCCTGCCTCAGGCTTGCTCGCCGGCGAGGGCTGCCTGCTTCCAGGCCTGGGCGGCCGCAGCGGCATCGCCCCGGTACTCGGCTTGCCGGGCCAGGTGCTGCCAGGCGCGACGGCGCAGCGATTCCTCTTGCAGCGAAGGGGCAGCCTGCTGCAGCCACTGCTGGGCCTTGCCCCAGAGCTGGCGCTGCAGGCAGGCGCAGCCGGCCAGGTACTGCAGGTAGGGGTCATGGGGGCGGCGCTGCTGGGCCGCCTCGATGCGGGCCAGCCAGCTGGCGTCGAGCGCGCCCATGCTGTCTTCGAGCACACGTACCAGCCGTTCGGCCTGCAGGCTGGGCAGGCCGTTGTTGCTGGTGGTGTAGCGCTCCCAGGCGGGCAGCAGCCACTCGCGCATCTGCTGCGGGTTGCCGCCCAGCTGCTGGAGGCGCCGCGCCGCATGGATGCCCACTTCGGGCAGGTTGCGCTCGGCCGCATCCAGGTTGCGCCAGGCCTGCATCAGCTGCTCGGGGTCGTGGGCGTCGTTGATCAGCTCGGTCGCCAGGCCCTTGATGATGCTCTGCGCCGCAGCGGCCGAAAACGCACGGTGCTTGGCCAGCAGGCGGGCGGTATCCAGTGCGGTCAAGGCCTGGCGCAGCTGGCGCGCGGCCTTGAGCTTGAGGCGCAGCGCCAGGGTGCGGCGCGCCGCGCCCTGGGGCAGGCGCGCGAGTTGCTCGATCGCGCTGTGGGCGTTGTGGTCATCGAGCGCCCACTGGGCCGCACGCAGCTGGGTGCCTTCGGCCAGCTCGGGCAGGTTCTTGGCCTGGGGGGTGGCCGCTTCCTGCATCGCCAGCTCCCAGTGCTGGTCGCGCTGGGCCTGGTCCTGCAGCGCATGCGAGCTCTCGGCGGCCAGCACATGGCCCAGCACGCGCAGCTGCAGGCCGTTGGGGATGGCGGCGCCGCTGTCCTGCAAGGCCTGCTCCTGGGCCAGTGCCGACAGCGCTGCCTTGCGGGCGCGCACAAAGCGGCCGGCCTGCAACTGGGTCACGGCATCCAGCGCTGCGCCATGCATGGCGCGCTCTTTTTGCTGGATGCGCCAGCGCTTGGCCTGGCGCGGCAGCTCGAACATGGCGCTGACGCCGCGCAGCGCGCCGTAGACCAGCACAAAGGCCAGCAGCAGCAGCACGACGACCATATTCAGCGAGAAATCGATGCGGTAGGGCGGCCAGTGCAGGGTCACGCTGCCCTGGTTGCTGCCGGCAAACAGCGCGGCGGCCACGGCCACGGCAAACAGACCGATCAACCAAAGTGCGGCTCTCATCGCTTAACGTCCTGCCGCCGCCGTGGCCAATGCGGCCAGGGTGTCATTGGCGCGTGGCACTTCCACATCCTGCATGGCCTGCTGCAGCTGGTTGAGCTGCTGGGCGGCCTGCTGGCCTCGGCGCGAGGAGATATCGAAATACTTGTGCACGGCGTCAGCCGCAGCAGCCAGGTCATTGCGCGAGGCATTCATCTGGCGGCCCAGCAAGGCCATGCGGGCGTTCAGGATGCGCAGCTTGAGGTTCTCGCGCACAAAAAAGGCCTGCGTGGGCGAGAGCAGCACCGCATCGGGGTAGTCGATGCGGCGCACGCGCACGAGGCTGCGGGCCTCCTCATGCACCACGCCCCAGGCGGTGGACAGCGCCGACAGCCACCAGCTGGGGCTGGCACTGTCGTCCGTTGCAGCCTCGGCAGGGGCGCTCGCTGCGGCCGGTGCGGACTGGTTGCCCCGGTTGCGGGCGGGCGCCGTGCGGCGGGCGTTCTTGTCGAGCACATCGTTTTGCAGCGGCAGATCATCGATCTGGCGCAGCAGGTCATCCATGCGGGCCAGCAGGCCGGCGGTGTCCAGCGATTTGCTCGCGGCGATGCGGTCCAGATCGCGGGCAATGGCGCGTTGCAGCGGCGCCAGGCGCGGCTGGGCCGAGACGGTCACGCGCTGCTGTGCAATCTTGAGGGCGCTGACCAGCGGGTCGGGGCTGCCGCTCAGCTGGCTTTGCTGCATCGCAAAGCGCACGGCGCTTTCGATATCGCCGACCATGGTGTCATCGCGGTTGCGCGAGAGGCTTTGCACCAGCTCTTCGAGCTGGCCGCGTTGCAGCGCGACTTCACCCACGCGGGCCTCCATCACCGACATGCGCGAGGCGGTGTCGCGCGAGACATCTTCGGCCTGGCGGGCGAGGGTGCGCGCTTCCACGGCCTGGCCGCGCGAGTCGGCGCTTTGCAGCGCCAGCTGCTGCTGGATGTTGTTGAGCCGCTGCCAGAGCATGGCCGCGCTGATGATCGCAATGGTGGCGGCAATGCCCAGCGCCAGCGACGTCCAGACCCAGGCTTGCGGCATGCGGCTGCCCGCAGGGTGGGCCTGGTGGGAGGCGGTGGCCGGGTGGGGGGACGTGGGGTTCGGTGCGTGCTCGGGCAGCGTCATAGGGCAGATTCTAACGACGCCACCACGTCTTCCAGCGAAGGCCGGCACTGCTGAATGTGGACAAATCCTGCCGCGCGGGTCGCCTGCGCGATGCGTGCATGGGTGCTGAGCGCCTGGGCAGGCGCCAATGCGGCGGCACTGAATCTGTTGCTTAAATGCATCACCGCCTCGGAGCTGCTGAACAGCCAGATGCTGCCATCCGTCAGCGCCTGCGCTGCCAACGCCAGTTGCGCTGGCGTCCAGGCGGGTGCACGGCGCTCGTAGACACCGACAAAATCCACACCCACGCTGGCCGCTTGCAACTGGCGCGCCAGCCATTCGCGGCCAGAGCCGGACACCAACTGGTCGATCGCGCTGCCCGCGCTGGCGCCGCGCACCACCAGCACGCGCTGGCCCGATGCCGCCATCGCTGCGGCCTGGGCGCCGACCTCGGTCCACAGCGATTCGGAGTCGAATTGCGGGGCATCGGTGGCGGGCTGGTCGATCAAATCGATGGGCACACCCAGCGCCTGGGCTGCGCGTGCCGTGCCTGGGCCCGGACACCACAGCCGGGTATGCGGCGCGTTGCGCTGCTGCTGGGCCAGCGCCTGCACCAGGGCCGGGTCCAGAAAAAAGCGGGCCGCATTGGTGCTGACCAGCATCAGCGCGCCATAGCGCTGCCAATGCTGGCGCACCTGCAGCCGCGCCGTGTGGTGGGCGGGGCTGTCGGCTGGAACAATATCGATCAGTGGCAGCGCATCGGCCCGCAGCCCGCGCTGGCGCAGCTGGGCGACCCAGTCGTCCGCCTCGGGCTGCGGGCGGGTGATGATGATGCGGCGGCTGGACGGAGCCATGGTGGACGTCGGCCGGGTGCTCAGCGGCGCACCTGCGCGCCCGCTTGCTGCAGCAGCGCTGCCACCTGCTGGCCCAGCGCATCGGCGCTAGCCAGGTCGGTGACGGCCGCGCGGGCCTGCGCAGACACCAGGGGGGCATTCGGGTTGGCTTCGTCGCCCCAGGCGGCGCGCAGCCAGAGCTGGTCGTCCTGCCATTCACCGTGCGCGGCCAGCGGCATCGAGCAGCTGCCGCCCATGCAGCGGCTGACGGCGCGCTCGGCCGTCACCGTCTGCCAGGTGCGCGGATCGGCCAGGCCGGCAAACAGGTCCAGCAGGTCCTGGCGGTCGCTGCGCACCTCAATGCCCAGCGCGCCCTGGCCGGCCGCGGGCAGCATGGTGTCGGTGTCAAAAGCATGGCGGATGCGCGCATCCAGTGCCAGGCGCTTGAGGCCGGCAGCGGCCAGCACAATGCCGTCGTACTGGCCTTCGTCGAGCTTGCGCAAGCGGGTGTTGACATTGCCGCGCAGTGGCTGGATATCGAGGTCAGGGCGCAGCGCACGCAGCAGCACCTGGCGGCGCAGGCTGGAGGTGCCGACCACGGCGCCCTGGGGCAGGTCCTGCAGGCTGGCGTAGTGGTTGGAGACCCAGGCATCGCGCGGGTCCTCGCGTTCGAGCACGGCTGCCAGCGCAAAACCCGGTGGCAGCTCCATCGGCACATCCTTGAGCGAGTGCACGGCCAGGTCGGCGCGGCCCGTCTCCAGCGCCGTTTCCAGCTCTTTGACAAACAGGCCCTTGCCGCCCACCTTGGACAGCGTGCGGTCCAGAATCTGGTCGCCCAAGGTGGTCATCCCCAGCAGGCTGACCTGGTGGCCCAGGCGCTGCAGGATATGTTGCACATGTTCAGCCTGCCACAGGGCAAGCTGGCTTTCGCGCGTGGCGATGGTCAGGGACAAGGAGCTCATGGGATAGGGGGCCACGCCTGGCCCGGTCTCCTCTTTCTCGGCGGCCGGACACCTTACGTGGTCAACAAGCGGTTCACAACAGGCGGCTGATGCTAGCATGTGCAGCGCCGCTCTTTGGCGCAGTGCGACTTTGGGCGGCGTGGATCTTTCAGCACCTTTGCTTCTTCGCCCATGACCACTGCCAGCAAAAAAGACACCCCTGCAGTCGCCAAGCCCCCGGCGCGCAAACCCAAGGCGAGCAGCTCTGCCGCTCCCCAGGCCGTCACGCGCCGCGCGGACAAGGACCAGCCTTTGATGGATGACATCCGGCTTCTGGGCCGGATTCTGGGCGATGTGATTCGCGAGCAGGAGGGCCAGGCCGCGTTCGATCTGATCGAGCAGGTGCGCCAGCTGTCGGTGGCCTACCGCCGCAATGACGACCAGGATGCGGAGAAGTCGCTCAAGTCGCTGCTCAAGGGCCTGTCGGGCGACCAGACGGTCAGCGTGATCCGTGCCTTCACCTACTTCTCGCACCTGGCGAATCTGGCCGAAGACCGCCACCATATCCGCCGCCGCGAGATCCATGAGCGCGCCGGCAACACCCAGGAGGGCAGCATCGAGGTGGCCCTGGCGCGGCTGCGCTGGGCCGGCATTCCCGTCAAGGCGGTCTCGCAGACGCTGGCGCACAGCCTGATCTCGCCGGTGCTCACTGCCCACCCGACCGAGGTGCAGCGCAAGAGCATTCTGGATGCCGAGCGTGCCATTGCCGCCTTGCTGGTGGCGCGCGACGATATCGCCCAGCGTGCCCAGCTCTTCAACAGCAGCAAGGACACCCTGACCCCGCGCCAGCTGGCCGACAACGAGCTGCAGTTGAGTGCCCAGGTCACCCAGCTGTGGCAGACGCGCCTGCTGCGCTACTCCAAACTGACGGTCGAGGACGAGATTGACAACGCGCTGAGCTACTACCAGGCCACCTTCCTGACCGAGATCCCCAAGCTCTACGCTGCGCTCGAGCGCGAGCTGGGCGAGCGCGACCTGGCCACCTTCTTGCGCATGGGCCAGTGGATTGGCGGCGACCGCGACGGCAACCCCAATGTCACCGCCAAGAGCCTGCAGGAAGCGCTGCGCCGCCAGTCCGACCTGGTGCTGCGCCACTACCTGACCGAGGTGCACTACCTGGGCGGCGAGCTGTCGATGTCCCAGCGCCTGGCCGGCAACACCGCGGGCTTGCAGGCGCTGGCCGCGCGCTCGCCCGATACCAGCCAGCACCGCGAAGACGAGCCCTACCGCCGCGCGCTGATTGGCGTGTATGCGCGCCTGGCCGCGACCCTGAAGAACCTGAGTGGCGGTGAAGCGGCCCGCCACGCCGTGGCGCCGCAGAACCCCTATGCCACCAGTGACGAGTTTCTGGCCGATCTGCGCGTCATTGAAGACTCGCTGCGCGACAACCATGGCCGCGCGCTGGTCGAGCAGCGCCTGTCACCGCTGATCCGCGCGGTGCAGGTGTTTGGCTTTCACCTGGCCACCGTCGATCTGCGCCAAAGCTCGGACCAGCATGAGGCAGTGATCAGCGAGCTGCTGGCCACCGCCGGTCTGCAGGCCGACTACAGCCAACTGAGCGAGGCGGCCAAGCGCGAGCTGCTGCTGCAATTGCTGAGCGATGCGCGCCCCTTGCGCGTGGTGGGCGCCAGCTACAGCGAGCGCTGCAAAAGCGAGATGGCGATTTTCGAGCGCGCGCGCCTGTCGGTGCAGCTCTATGGCCAAGACGCGATCCGCCACTACATCATCAGCCACACCGAATCGGTCAGCGACCTGCTCGAAGTGCTGCTGCTGCAAAAGGAGGTGGGCTTGCTCAGCGGCCGCATCAACGACGGCCAGTCGCGCGCAACCTTGATCGTGAGCCCGCTGTTCGAGACCATCGATGACCTGCGCCATGCGGCGACCATCATGCGCGAGTACTATGCGCTGCCCCATATTGCGGCGCTGATCCAGCGCAGCGGCGCCGAGCAGGACATCATGCTGGGCTACAGCGACAGCAACAAGGATGGCGGCATCTTCACCAGCAACTGGGAGCTGTACCAGGCCGAGCTGGCGCTCGTCGCCCTGTTTGACGAGCTGAGCCAGCCCAACCCCGTGCAGCTGCGCCTGTTCCATGGCCGGGGCGGCACCGTGGGGCGGGGCGGCGGCCCGAGCTACCAAGCAATTTTGGCCCAGCCGCCAGGCACCGTGCGCGGCCAGATCCGCCTGACCGAGCAGGGCGAGGTGATTGCCTCCAAGTACGCCAACCCCGAGATCGGCCGGCGTAACCTGGAAACGCTGGTGGCTGCCACCTTGGAGGCGACCTTGCTGCAGCCCACCAAGCCCGCCAGCCAGGCGTTTTTGGAGGCGGCCGCTGACCTGTCGGCTGCCAGCATGGCCGCCTACCGCGACCTGGTCTACGGCACCAAGGGCTTTGAGAGCTATTTTTTCAGCTCCACCCCGATCCGCGAGATTGCCGAGCTCAACATCGGCTCGCGCCCCGCATCGCGCAAGGCCAGCCAGCGCATCGAGGATTTGCGCGCCATTCCCTGGGGCTTCAGCTGGGGCCAGTGCCGCCTGACCCTGCCGGGCTGGTATGGCTTTGGTTCGGCCGTGCAGGCCTTTGTCAGCCAGGAGGGCAAGACCGCCAAGCTGCAATGGGCCTTGCTGCAGAAGATGTACCGCCAGTGGCCGTTTTTCCGCACCCTGCTGTCCAATATGGACATGGTGCTGGCCAAGAGCGATATGGCGCTGGCGCTGCGCTACAGCGAGCTGGTGGCTGACACCCGCTTGCGCAAGCGCGTGTTCCAGGCGATCGAGGCCGAATGGAAGAGCACGGCCGAGGCGCTGGCGCTGATCACTGGCGAGGCCAATCGCCTGGCCAACAACCCGGCGCTGGAGCGCTCGATCCGCCACCGCTTCCCCTATATCGATCCCCTGCACCATCTGCAGGTGGAGCTGATCCGCCGCTGGCGCAATGGCGAGGACAACGAGCGGGTCAAGACCGGTATCCATATCTCCATCAACGGCATTGCAGCGGCGCTGCGCAATACCGGTTGAGCTGATCCGGATGTGGGCTGGGATCCCTGCTGTTGGCAAGGGCCCGCCCAAGTGATAAGGCCCTGGCGCCAAGCCGGGGCCTTTGTTATTTTTGCGGGGCAGGTGGGTTATCTGCGTTGGATGCAAATACCTGCAGCGGTGGAGCTTTGGCGCACAGCTGCCAATCAAAGAAGGAAAGAAGGAATGGTGATGAATGCCTATGTTTACCTGGGCGGCGCGATTGCGCTGGAAGTGATGGCCACCACGGCGATGAAGTCGTCCGAGGGCTTTACCCGGCTGGTGCCCAGCCTGATTTGCGGCCTGGGCTATGTGCTGTCGTTCTACCTGCTGGCGCAGACCTTGAAAACCATACCCACCGGCATTGCCTATGCCATCTGGTCGGGTGTGGGGATAGTGGCGATCTCGCTGATCGCCTGGGCCCTGCATGGGCAAAAGCTCGATGCCGGCGCGATGGCAGGCATGGGGCTGATTATTGCCGGGGTGCTGGTGATCAATCTGTTTTCGAAGTCGGCGGGGCATTGATGCGTGATCCCCACAGATGCGTTGATTGCAAAGATTGACACAGAATTTCCATCTTCGATTTATAAAATTAATCTTAGAATGCCTGGTTTTGTGTTGACAGATTTGGAGGGGTAGCACGCATGCGATGGATGGCAAAAATAGGGTTGGTCAGTCTGGTCACCTGGGGGGCAATGGCGGGTGTCGCAGGAGCGGCTGCAGCTGACCAGGTTTTCGAAGTTCCCGCCAAGGAGCAACCGGTCGGAGTGCCCCAGGAGTTTGTGCCTACCAAGAGCATGGCCGTGGGCTTGGCCGTACAGCCGGTAGCGATTGACCTGGGCGAATGGGTCGGCCTGAAATCGGCCCCAGCGATGCCCGTACAGATCATTGGCGCATCACGCGCAGTGCAGCAAGCCGCTTCGCCGGCACAGACTGCGCAGTTGTTGCAATGGAAAGCATCGGCCAAGGGTGGTGCTGTGGCGGCATTGAGCGTACGCTCCGGTGGCGCCGAAGGTCTGCGCTTGGGCTTGCTGGTCGACCAGTTGCCCGGTAGCGCTATGTTGCGCCTCTATACCGATCACCAGCCCGCTGCGGTGTTTGAGATCGCGGGCCAGCGCGTCATGCAGATTCTGCAGGCGAACTTGGATGCTGGCGACAACAGCGAAGCGGGCCGCACCTGGTGGACGCCCAGCAGCTCCGGCGAGCAGGTGACCTTGGAGATCGAGCTGCCACCGGGCATTGCGCCCGACCAGCTCAAGGTGTCGCTGCCGCAAGTGATGCATATCTATGAGAACCTGTCGCTGCCGCTGGGCACGGAGGAATCGGACGCGGCGCAAGAGGACGCCAAGGCCATGCCTGTTGGCAACCCAGTGGATTGCCATTTGGATGTCAATTGTTTTACGCAGCTGCAAGCCGAACGCAAGGGTGTGGCCCGCATGGCATATGTGACCGAGCGCCTGCCCGATGGTCGCTACTACTATGGCCTGTGTACGGGCAGCCTGCTCAATGATGCCCAGGGCTCTGGCACCCCCTACTTTTTGACGGCAGCGCACTGCATCTCCACCCAGACCAACGCTTCTGCGCTGGAGACCGACTGGTTCTATACATCCACCCGCTGCTCTAGCAACAGTCTGTCGCCCAGCAGCGTCAACCTGCGCAATGGCTCGCGGCTGCTGTACACCAATGCCAACCCGGATGTGACCCTGCTCCAGCTCAACGATACGCCGCCCCCAGGTGCCATGTTCCTGGGCTGGAACAGCGGTATCGTGCCGGACAACACACCGGTCGTCGGCATACACCACCCGGATGGCGGTTTGCAGAAAATCAGCATGGGCGTCATGTCCGCCCGCGCTGAATGCACGATCAATGGGGAGAATGTTTCCTGCATGTCTGCTCCGAGCACCGGCAAGTACTACTATGTCGCATGGTCCATGGGGCTCACCCAGCAGGGTAGCAGCGGCTCGCCGCTGTTCAGCAATGGCGCAGTGACAGGCGTGTTGACCGCCGGCTCAGAGGTCAGCTGCCGTGCGGGCGGCGCCGGCGCCTACAGCTTCTACCCCAGCTTGAACAGCGTGATGCCGGCCCTGCGCAAATGGCTGGTGGATGCGGGCGGCACGCAAACCCCGGTCGCGGGCCGCATGCCGGTCTACCGTTTCTACAACACGCAGAACGGCACGCATTTCTTCACGGCCAGCGCGCAGGAGCGCGATGCGGTCATCCAGGGCAACCCGAACTACCAATATGAAAATATTGGCTTTTATGCGTCCACGCAAACGGCTGCAGCGCCCAATGCCGTCTACCGCTTCTACAACAACAACTCGGGCTCGCACTTCTACACGATCAATGCCGACGAGCGCGCCTTCGTGATTGCGAACTACCCGCAGTTCAGCGTGGAAGGCACTGCATGGTATGCACGCCAGGCCCAAGGCGAGGGCTCGGTGCCGATGTACCGTTTCTACAATACGCTCACTGGCGCGCACTTCTACACCACCAACCCGTCCGAGCGCGACTTTGTCGTGGCGACCTATCCGCAGTTCCTGTTCGAAGGCGTGGCCTACTACGTCTGGGGCAGCCAGTAAGGCGGCACCAACCGGAACTTACCGCCAGCTGGAGGGCGGTCTGACCCGGCATTCAGCACCGGCCCATCAGCCCTTTTCCACCGGGCGCGATGGGTCGCTGCACCATTCGCTCCAGCTACCGGCAAACAGCGCCGTGGGCGCATAGCCAGCGATTTCCATCGCGATCAGATTGGGCAGGGCGCTGACGCCGCTACCGCACTGGTGCACGACGGTCTGCGGGTCGTGCCCGGCCAGCAGCGTATCAAACTCGGCGCGCAGCTCGGCGGCAGGCTTGAAGCGGCCATCTGCAGCGATATTGGTCGTAAAGGGCCGGTTGAGCGCGCCAGGGATATGGCCGGCCACCGGGTCCAGCGGTTCCACCTCACCACGGTAACGCGCGGGTGCACGCGCGTCGATGATGGTTTGCGGCGTACCCAGGGCTTGCTGTACCTGGGCGGCGGTCTTGAGCGTGCGCAGCGCTGGGCGCAGCTCGAAGTTGCTCTGGAAATGGCTGACTGCCTCGCCCGCCTCCACCGCGCCGCCTGCGGCCTGCCAGGCCTGCAAGCCGCCGTCGAGCACGGCGACGGCATCATGGCCGGCCCACTTGAGCATCCACCACAGGCGGCCGGCGTAGTTCACGCCATTGCGGTCATAGACGACGGCCTGCATGTCATTGCGAAAGCCCACTTGCGACAGCCACACCGCAAAGCGCTCGCGGCTGGGCAGTGGATGGCGGCCGCCCGAGGCCGGCTCGCCCAGGTCGGTGGCGGCAATCGTCTGGCCGTGGCTGAGGGCGCCGTGCGGGGCGCTCAGGTCCTTGTCGAGATTGGCGTAGACGGCACCTGCAATATGGGCCCGGGCAAACTGCTCGGCGCCGGCCGCCGACTTGCTCAGGTCAAAGCTGCAGTCAAACACCATCACTTGCTGGGGGCTGGACTGCTGCAGCGCCTGCAATTGGGCGACGGTGATCAGGGTGGTATAGGCAGCGGTGAGGGGCGTGGTGGCCATGGCAGGTGCTCCAAGAAAAATCTTGCAAACATTATGTGGCAGCGCCGCGCCTGCTGCAGGCAACGGGTGCCGCCTAACCCCGCCAGTAGCGGCAGGCCCGGGTCAGCGCTTGCGCAGCACCGTGGCGACGATGCCGCTGCCCACGATCAAGGCCATGCCCATCCAGCCAATCGCCGGAATCTGGTCGCCAAAGACGACGATGCTAAAGAGGCCCGCAAACACAATGCCCGAGTACTGCAGATTGGCGACGACCAGGGTGGCGCGGCGCGTGGTGGCCGAGCCGTAGGCGCGCGTCATCGCCAGCTGGGCACCAGCGGCCAGAATGCCGACGGGGATCAGCCACAGCGCCGGCCAGCCGGGAAAGCTGGAGGTGCCGACAAACAAGGTCGCCAGGCCGCCAGCAATGGCCGAGCCCACGGCAAAGTAGAAGACCACGCGCTGCTCGGGCTCGCCCATGCGCGACAAGGCCACCACCTGCATATAGGCAAAGGCCGAGATCAGGCCGGACATCAGGCCCACCAGGCCGGCGAACATCTGGTCGGCCTCGATGTTGGGGCGCAGCATCAGGATGACGCCGCAAAAGCCACTGATCACTGTCAGCACCAGCGGAATATTCAGCGCCGGCTGGTCGCCTTCGCCCTTGGGGCGCCAGGTAAGCAGCGCACTGCCCACCACAAAGGCCGCCACCCAGAGGCTGCTCATGTAGTTCAAGGTCATCGCGGTGGCCAGCGGCAGCTTGCCGATCGCATAGAACCACATGCCCATCGAGGTGACGCCGATGCAGCTGCGCCAGGCATGCATCTTGGGGTAGCGGGTGGTGAGCGAAATATGCTGGCGCCGGGTGAGCCACCAGATCAGCGCCATGCTGATGAGGCCGCGGTAGAACACGATCTCGGCCGCATTGAAATACACAGAGGCGAACTTGATGCACACGCCCATGAGTGCAAACATGAACGCAGCGGCCACCATCCAAAGGGCTTGCATGGGAGATCTTTAATGAAAAAAGCTGCTATCGCAGTGCGCTAGCAGCTATCTGAGGGTCTAAATAGTTGGGAGTGCCTGGCTGTGGCAGATCACTTGTCTGGAACAGCGGCCTGCATCATACCCCGATACCACTCGTGGAAGTGCTGCATGCCGTCTTCCATCGGACTCTGGTAGGGGCCCACTTCGTTATCGCCACGCTCATACAAGGCCTTGCGGCCGGCATCCATGCGCTCGGCGATTTCGTCGTCCTCGATGGCCGTCTCCATATAGGCGGCGCGCTGGGCCTGCACAAACTCGGGCTCGAAGGCGCTGATTTCCTCGGGGTAGTAGAACTCCACCACGTTCATGGTCTTGTCCGGGCCTATGGGGTGCAGGGTCGAGACCGTCAGCACATGCGGGTACCACTCCACCATGATGTGGGGGTAGTAGGTCAGCCAGATGGCGCCATGCTCGGGCATCTTGCCGCCTCGGAAGTTCAGCAGCACCTCGTGCCAGGTCTTGTAGATGTCCGAGCCCGGCTTGGCAAAGGTGGGTGCCACGCCCACGGTCTGTACCGAGTACTCCTTGGCGAACTCCCACTTCAGATCGTCGCAGGTGACGAAATTGCCCAGTCCGGGGTGGAAGGGGCCGACGTGGTAGTCCTCCAGGTAGACCTCGATAAAGGTCTTCCAGTTGTAGTTGCACTCATGCATCTCGACATGGTTGAGTACAAAGCCATCAAAGCTCAAGGCAGCGGCCGGACCCATATTGGCCAGATCGGCCTGGATGTTGCGGCCGTTGTCCTCAAAGAGGAGGCCGTTCCACTCCTGCAACTTGTAGTTGTTCAGGTTGAGACAGGGGTCCTGGGCAAAGTGCGGCGCGCCCAGCAGCTCGCCGCTGGGGCTGTAGGTCCAGCGGTGCAGCGGGCAGACGATATTGCCGCCGGCGCTGCCTTTTTGCTGGTGGTTGAGCGAGCCCCGGCCCTTGAGCATCACCGCCTGGCGGTGGCGGCAGACGTTGGAGATCAGTTCGGCCTGGCCTGCGGCATTGCGCACCAGGGCGCGCCCTTCCTTCTCATGGGGAAGGGCGTAGTAGTCGCCAATCTCGGGAATCGCCAGCTGGTGGCCCACATATTTGGGACCGTGCTGGAAGATGGTTTGCATCTCGCGCTCGAAAAGCGCTTGATCAAAGTAGCTTGAAACTGGAAGTTGGCTTGCGGCCTGCTGCAGTTGAAGACTTAAATCAGACATGGGTGACCTGACCTAAAGACTCCCCACAGGGAGGGTGCGCGTGCGCACGCGGAGAAAAAAATAAAACCGGCAGCAACAACAAAGGATGGCCGGTTTCGCGAAAAATGGGATTATACCCAGTGGGGTTATTCCCGTTCTGTCCATGCGTGAATTGTCATAAATGACATGGCTTGTCACTGGTTGACTATGGCATCGACAGGCTGCCAATATTATCAAATTGATAGCTGCAGCCTCTTATTCCACCATAGATCGCCAGGATTTTTTGTGGGAATTCGCGCCAGCCTGCAGCCTGCGCGAGAGCGCGCGGTCGCCGCTGTGTTCGCGGTCGCCTCCCATGCGCCTAAAATCGAGCCTTTACATCCATGCACCTGGGCACGCTGTTTGCCCCCTTTGCCCATGCCCAAGGCCACCGCCTCCAAGACGTCTGCCACGCCGGACCTGCCCGAACCCGATAACTACGAAAGCGCGCTGCAGGAGCTCGAAGGCCTGGTCGCACGCATCGAGTCGGGTCAGCTGCCTTTGGGCGACATGCTGGCCGCCTACCAGCGCGGCGCCGTGCTGTTGGCATTTTGCCGGGGCAAGCTCGAGGCGGTGCAGGACCAGATCAAAGTACTGGATGAGGGCCAGCTCAAGCCCTGGACCAGCGAGGAATAAGTGCTAACCATGACTTCAGCGCACGATAATTTTGCCCTTTGGTGCAGCCAGGAACTCGCCCGCGTCGAAGACGCCCTCACGCTGTGGATTGCCGCCGATGCCCCCGCCAACCTGGGCGAGCCCATGCGCTACGCCGTGCTCGATGGCGGCAAGCGCCTGCGCCCTTTGCTGGTGCTGGCCGCTGCCCAGGCCGTGGGCAAGCTGGATGCCGCCCAGGCAGAGGCTGCTTTGCGCGCCGGCTGCGCGGTGGAGCTGATCCATGCCTATTCGCTGGTGCATGACGATATGCCCTGCATGGACAACGATGTGCTGCGCCGTGGCAAACCCACGGTCCATGTGCAGTTTGGCCAGGCCCAGGCCTTGCTCGCGGGCGACGCGCTGCAGGCGCTGGCGTTCGAGATCCTGGTGCCCGAGGGCAGTGCCATCTCGGATGCGGTGCAGGCGCGCCTATGCCGCCAATTGGCATGGGCAGCGGGCTACAACGGCATGGCCGGTGGCCAGGCGATCGACCTGGCCAGTGTCGGCAAGCAGCTCACGCGTGAGCAGCTCCAGCAGATGCACAAGCTCAAGACCGGCGCGCTGCTGCAGGCCAGCGTCGAGATGGGCGCCACCTGCGCCGGCATCCAGGGCGCAGCGCTGGCAGCGCTGCAGCAGTACGGCGCCGCCCTGGGGCTGGCCTTCCAGGTGATCGATGATGTGCTCGATGTGGTGGCCGACTCTGCCACCCTGGGCAAGACCGCCGGCAAGGATGCCGACAACGACAAGCCCACCTATGTATCGCTGATGGGCCTGCAGCCCGCGCGCGACTATGCCCATGAGCTGCTGGCCGAGGCCCAGCAGGCGCTGGCGGGCAGCGGTTTGCCGCAGACCGCTGCGCTCGCGGCCCTGGCCGACATGGTGGTGCGCCGCAGCCATTGAGTAGGCCAAATGCGCCTTGTGACGGCTTAACCGGGCTCAAGGCGCTAACATAGCCCCTTGCCATTCCAGTAAAAAGAACTGCGCGGATGCTTCCGAGGTATGCGTAGCAAGTGACCAAACCATAGTATGTCCACGAAGACCTTTCCCCTGCTAGCCACCGTCAACGACCCGGCGGATCTGCGCAAGATGTCGCGCGCCGAGCTCAAGACCCTGGCGCGTGAGCTGCGGGAGTTCGTGCTTGAGAGCGTGTCCAAGACCGGCGGGCACCTCAGCTCCAACCTGGGCACGGTGGAGCTGACCATTGCGCTGCACGCCGTCTATGAAACGCCGCGTGACCGCTTTGTCTGGGATGTGGGCCACCAGACCTATCCGCACAAGATTTTGACCGGCCGGCGCGACCGCATGCAGGGCCTGCGCCAGTGGGGCGGGATCTCGGGCTTCCCGCTGCGCAGCGAGAGCGAATACGACGCCTTTGGCACCGCCCACTCGTCGACCAGTATCTCGGCGGCGCTGGGCATGGCCGAGGCTTTCAAGCTGCAGGGCAGCGACCGCCAGGCCGTGGCCATCATTGGCGATGGCGCAATGACGGCCGGCATGGCTTTCGAGGCGCTGAACAACGCAGGGGTGAGCGACGCCAATCTGCTGGTGATCCTGAACGACAACGACATGAGCATCAGCCCGCCGGTGGGCGCGCTCAACCGCTACCTGGCGCAGCTGATGAGCGGCCAGTTCTATGCCAAGGCGCGGGGCGTGGGCAAGAGCATGCTCAAGCAGGTGCCACCGCTCCTGGAGCTGGCCAAGCGCCTGGAGCAGCAGGCCAAGGGCATGGTAGTGCCCGCCACCCTGTTCGAGAACTTCGGCTTCAACTACATCGGCCCCATCGATGGCCATGACCTCGATTCGCTGATCCCCACCCTGGAAAACATCCGCCAGCTCAAGGGCCCGCAGTTTTTGCACGTGGTCACCAAAAAGGGCCAGGGCTACAAGCTGGCCGAGGCCGATCCCGTCGCCTACCATGGCCCGGGCAAGTTTGACCCGGCCATCGGCCTGGTCAAGCCGGCCACGCCGCCCAAGCCCACCTTCACCCAGGTGTTTGGTCACTGGCTGTGTGACATGGCCGCCCAGGACGAGCGCCTGGTCGCGATCACCCCCGCCATGCGCGAGGGCTCGGGCATGGTCGAGTTTGAAAAGCGCTTCCCCAAGCGCTACTTCGATGTCGGCATTGCCGAGCAGCACAGCGTGACCTTTGCCGCTGGCCTGGCCTGCGAAGGGCTCAAGCCCGTGGTCGCCATCTATTCCACCTTCCTGCAGCGGGGCTATGACCAGCTGATCCACGATGTGGCGCTGCAAAACCTGCCCGTGGTGTTTGCGCTCGACCGCGCCGGCCTGGTGGGTGCCGATGGCGCCACCCATGCCGGTAACTACGACATCGCCTTTACCCGTGCCATTCCGAACATGAGCGTGGCCTGCCCGGCCGATGAGCGCGAATGCCGACAGCTGCTGAGCACCGCCTTTGCGCAGAACCACCCGGTGACCGTGCGCTACCCGCGTGGTGCCGGTGCCGGTGTCGCGCCACTCGAATCGCTGGAAGGCCTGACCTTTGGCAAGGGCGAGATCCGCCGCCAGGCGCAGCCTGCGGTGGCGGGCCGCCCGCGCATCGCCATCCTGGCCTTTGGCAGCCTTCTCTACCCGGCCTTGCAGGCGGGCGAGGCGCTCAACGCCACGGTGGTGAACATGCGCTGGGCCAAGCCGCTCGATACCGCGCTGCTCGAGCAAGTGGCGCAAAGCCATGAGGCGCTGGTCACTGTCGAAGACGGCTGCCTGATGGGTGGCGCGGGCAGCGCGGTGCTCGAAGCGCTGCAGCAGCTGCACATCGATGTGCCGGTGCTGCAGCTGGGCCTGCCCGATGCCTTTATCGAGCATGGTGACCCGGCCAAGCTGATGGCCATGCAGGGCCTCGATGCCAGCGGCATCGAGCGCAGCATCCGCGAGCGTTTTGCGCTGCAAGAGGCGGCGCCCGGCCAGAGCGCAGCAGCCTGATCGGCCGCCGGGCACGCGCCTGGTTCTCCCGACAAGCCCGGTCATTGCGTACCGGGCTTTTTTGTGGCCTGCGCCGCCTGTGGCGCAATGCGGACAGAATCCTTTGCAAAACTCTGGGGAAAACCCGCTGAAGTCACTTCTGCAACCATTTCTACAATTTGCAAAGCTAAAAGCGGCTCGCGCCTATGGCAGGATAGCTACCTTTACTTTCAACAAATAATTGGAGACACGAATGGATCGTCGTTCGCTTATCAAAAATGCCGGTATCGCTGGCGTTCTGGCCGCAGGAGTGGCACCGGCCGTGCATGCACAGGCTGCAGTGCGCTGGCGCCTGGCCTCGAGCTTCCCCAAGTCGCTTGACACCATCTTCGGCAGCGCTGAAAAGCTGTCTGCGGCCGTCAAGGCCATGTCCGGCGGCAAGTTTGAAATCTCGGTCCACCCCGCTGGCGAGCTGATGCCCGCTTTCGGCGTGGTCGATGCGCTGCAGGGCGACACCATCGACATGGCCCAGACCGCGGCCTACTACTTCACCGGCAAGGACCCGATCTTCGCATTCAGCTGCGCGGTGCCCTTTGGCCTGACCACCCTGCAGATGGCAGGTTGGAAGGACCATGGCAACGGCCGCAAGCTGCTCGATGCCTTCTTTGAGAAGTACAACTTCAAGACCGCATCGGCCGGTAACACCACCACCCAGATGGGCGGCTGGTACCGCAAGGAAATCAAGACCGTGGCCGACTTGAAGGGCCTCAAGATGCGCATGGGCGGCGGTGTGTTCGGTGAGGCCATGGCCAAGCTGGGTGTGGTCGCGCAGAACATGCCAGCGGGCGACGTGTACCAGGCGCTGGAAAAGGGCACGCTGGACGCGGTGGAATTCGTTGGCCCCTACGACGATGAAAAGCTGGGCTTCAACAAGGTCGCTCCGTTCTACTACTACCCCGGTTGGTGGGAAGGCTCGGCCGATCTGGAGTTCTTCATCAACATCAAGAAGTACAACGCGCTATCGCCCGAGAACAAGGCCATCCTGGACGCCGCCACCCGCGTGGCCGCTGCCGACATGACCGCCAAGTACCAGGTGCTCAACCCCATCGCGCTGAAGAACCTGGTGGCCAACAAGACCCAGCTCAAGCCGTTCTCCAAGGAACTGATGGACGCCGGCTTCAAGGCCTCGATGGAAACCTTTGCCGAGCACGAGGCCAAGTCGCCCGAGTTCAAGAAGATTCACCAGGACATGCGCGCCTTCCAGAAGGACCAGATCCTGTGGAACCGCTTCTCCGAGTACCCCTTCAACCAGTACATGGCCCAGGTCAAACTGCCCTGATTGGGAAGATGCGCCAGGCCATTGGGGCTTGGCCGCACAAACCACGAGCCGCAGCTTGCTGCGGCTTTTTTGCGTCCATACAGGCTGCGTGCGTGCATCGGCATGCGGCTTGGGTACTTCGCTCTCATTCATGGCGGGATGCAGCCGGAGTGCCGTGCTGCCGGTTCGCCGGGCTACCGGCGCACTGGGCGTTGTGGCGCCCAGCGGCGGGCAGCCATAAAAAAACCCTGGCAAGCCAGGGTTTGGGTGGGAAGCGCTTGGGCGCCCCTTATTTGCTTTCTGCAGGGGCAGTGCCCAGCGAGTCCTGCAAGGCCTTGGCCGGGTCGTCCGAGCCATAGCCTTCTGCGGCAGGAGCGGGCATTGCGCCTGCATCGGTACCCGGCGCTGCGCCTGCATCGGCGGGCGCATCGGGGGTGGCAAAGGGGTTGTCCCCGTAGCCCCCGTCTGCGTTGCCCAGTTGGTTCATCATCTGCTCATTGACCTTTTGCATGTCGACGACCGCCGGTTTTTCCAAAGCTCCCGTAACGATGCCCGGGAAGGCGATCAGCACACTGACCATCACCAGCTGGATCAGCACAAACGGCACGGCACCCTTGTAGATCTGCATCGTGGTTACCGGCTCGATGACCTTGTGCGTGACCCGGTCCACATACTGCTTGTCAGGCGCCACCGATCGCAGGAAGAACAGCGCAAAACCAAATGGCGGGTGCATGAACGAGGTCTGCATGTTGACTGCCAGCAGCACACCGAACCAGATCAGGTCGATGCCCATCTTGTCAGCGACAGGGCCCAGCAGCGGCACGACGATGAACGACAGCTCGAAGTAATCCAGGAAGAAAGCCAGGAAGAAGATCATCACGTTGACGACGATCAGGAAGCCGGTCTGGCCGCCTGGCAGGCTGGTGAGCAGGTGCTCGACCCACTTGGGGCCGTCTGCGGCCTGGAACACCAGGCTGAAGGTCGTCGCGCCAATCATGATGAACATCACAAAGCTGGCGAGCTTGGTGGTCGAGCCCAGCGCCTGCTTGAGCAGGTTCATGTTCAGGCGTTTGCGGGCAAAGCCCATGACGAGCGCGGCCATGGCACCCATGGCGCCGCCTTCGGTGGGGGTGGCAATGCCCAGGAATATGGTGCCCAGCACCAGGAAGATCAGCAGCAGCGGCGGGATCAGCACAAAGGTCACGCGCTCGGCCAGCTTGGACAGCAGCCCCAGCTTGAAGACGCGGTTGATCGAGGCGATGACAAAGGCAATGAAGGTGCCGCCGCACATGGCCGTGACAATCTTCTCGTCGGTGGCCACATCGGTGACCAGCTTGCCTTCCCACCAGGTGTGGATGTCGGCCATATGGTTGGCCAGGAAGATCGCGACAATCGTCGACAGGCCCATCACCACGATCAGCGAGGTGTAGCCGGCATTGCCGTTGGCTTCGCGGTAGATACGGGCTTCAACGGGCAGCGCGGGCACCAGCTTGGGCTTGAAGATGGCCAGGAAGGCGACCCACAGCACGTACAGACCCATCAGCATGAAGCCGGGGATGAACGCGCCCTTGTACATATCGCCCACGCTCTTGCCCAGCTGGTCGGCCATCAGGATCAGCACCAGCGAGGGCGGAATGATCTGGGCCAGGGTGCCCGATGCGGCAATCACGCCCGATGCCAGGCGCCGGTCATAGCCGTAGCGCAGCATGATGGGCAGCGAGATCAAGCCCATGGAGATGACCGATGCGGCCACCACACCGGTAGTAGCGGCCAGCAGCGCGCCGACAAAGATCACGGCGAGCGCCAGACCGCCACGGATCGGGCCAAAGACCTGGCCCACCGTGTCGAGCAAGTCCTCGGCCATGCCGCTGCGCTCCAGTATCAAGCCCATCAAGGTGAAGAAGGGCACGGCCAGCAAGGTGTCATTGGCCATGATGCCGATCAGGCGCTGGGGCAACCAGGCCATCACCGACGAGGGAAACACATTGAGCTCAATGCCGATAAAGCCGAACATCAGGCCGGCAGCGCCCAGGCTGAACGCCACGGGAAAACCAAGCAGCAGAAAGACGATCAGGCCCGCGAACATGATCGGGGCGTAGTTGGTAGCGATAAATTCCATGGTGAGATCCTCGTGCTACCTTCAAGGCTGGCGCGCAGCAGCCTGGACTGCTGCAGCCGCCTGGGCCTGCTTGATTTCAGCTTCGGCACGCAGTGCTTCGGCCAGCTCTTCCTCAGCGCTCTTGTCGCTGAGCTTGCCCATCGGGTCAGGGCCGTCGCCCGTCAAGAACGCGATGCGCTTGACCAGCTCGGACAGGCCCTGGAGCATCAGCAAGGTGATGCCCACGGGGATGGCGGCCCATACCGGCCAGCGGATCAGGCCGCCCGGATTGCCCGACATTTCGCCAGACTGGTACATCTGGATCACCACCGGCATGCTCAGCCACAGAATCGTGACGCACAGCGGAGTGAGGAACAGCGCAAAGCCGATGATGTCGATCCAGACCTGCTTGGTCTTGGACAGGCGCGAGTTGATGACGTCGATGCGCACATGCTCACGGTGCAGCAAGGTGTAGCCGGCGGCCAGCAAGAAGGACCAGGCGAACAGGTACCACTGCACTTCCAGGAAGGCGTTGGAGCTGGCGTCGAAGGCCTTGCGGACGATGGCGTTGGCGGCGCTGATGAAGGTGGCGGCAAAGATGAGCCAGATTGAGTATTTGCCGACGAAGGCATTGAGCCTGTCGATAGCCCTGGATAGGGCGAGTAAAGCCTGCATGGTGTCTCCAATGGTTGGCTAGTCCTGTCACACGTGCTCATTGCTGGTAAGCAAATGCACATTTTCGAAAAGCACTGATTTTACGAATAACTACGCGCTTCCCCATACAAATTAGCTTGCCGATGTTGCGAACAGGCGCAAGGATGAAAAAATATTTCAGAGAAAGCCGCCAACTCAAGGGTAATCACTAGTTAAAGGGCATGGTGGCGCGATTACCTGCTATCTATTTTCGAGCGCCGGATACCGGGTTACTACCTGGTTGGTGGCCGCTTTGCGGGCCGATTTGGCTGCACGAATGGGGGGCGGTTCGCTGCGCGGCGCCAGTGCTGCAAGGTACAATCTCGCGCGTATCTGCCATGGGGGTGTGCAGGGCCTGCGCGGCCACGGCATGCAGCCACAACAATTTCTTTTTTAATGCACCACGGGTGCCTGGAGTCTGACTGTGAGTTCTTCGCAAAATAATGACGGTGATGAGCGCTTTGCCTTGGGCCTGGTATTTGCCCTGATCACCCTGGTGGTGTTGGGCGTGATCTGGTTTGGCGCCTACAAGGGCCTGCATGGCGCTAAGTCTGGCCAAGCGGGCGTGTTGACCGCGCAGACCGGCACCAAGGGTGGCGCCGTGCTGGGTGGTACGGACCCGGCCGTGGCCGCCGCCCGTGCAGCCGCTGCGGCTGAGGCTGGCAATGCTGCTGGCGCTTCCGCCACTGGCGCTGCTGCTGGCGGCGCTGCCGTGGTGGCAGACGACGCCGCTGCCGTGGTGATCGAAAACGGCGTGGTCAAGTTCTACTTTGCCACCGCCAAGGCCGAGCTGGCCCAGGGTGCCAACGAAGCGCTGGTCGACGTGATCGCTGGCGTCAAGGCCGGCCAACGTGCCGTGATCTCGGGTTACACCGATGCCACCGGCGACGCCGACAAGAACGCCGAGCTGGCCAAGCAACGCGCCTTTGCCGTGCGCGATGCGCTGCTGGCCCTGGGCGTGACCGAAGACAAGCTGGAGCTGAAGAAGCCTGAAGCGGTGGAGAACGCTGGCAACAATGCCCAAGCCCGCCGCGTGGAAGTGGTGCTGGCCCCTTAATCGGCCCCACCAGACACGACAAAGCCCGGATGCGTCCGGGCTTTTTTGTTGCTGGGGCCAGGCCCCAGGCACCCCAAGTGGGCCAGGGCCGTCAGCGCAGCACGGCGACGCCCTTGAGCTGCGCATGCACCCGCAGGCCGGGCGCCAGCTGCAAAAGGCGCGCCGAGCGGGCAGACACCAGGGCCAGCAGATAGGGCATGTCATCTCCAGTGCCTGGCGCCAGGCGCAGCTGCACCAGCACCTGGCCCGGGCTGCTGGCCTGCAGGGCAGTCACCACCGCTGGCAGGCTGTTGAGGATGGAGCTGCCCGTCTGGGGCATCAGCGAGAGGCTGACATCGCGCGCCAGCACCCGCAGGCGCACCCGCTCGCCTTGCCGGTAATGGGCATCGGCCTGGGTCCAATGCAGCTGCAGCTGTGGGTGGGTGCCGATTTGCAGCGACCACAGGTGGTCTTGCAGGTCGTGGCCGCAGACCTGGCCTTCGAGCAGGCTGGCTTGCTGGGCATCGGGCAGGGCCTGGGCCAGCGGGGCATTCAGTGCGGTCAGCATGTCGGCCACCGGGCCCTGGGCCACGACACGGCCGGTTTGCAGCAATACCACCTGGTCGGCCAGGCGGCCCACTTCGTCGATCGAGTGGCTGACGTACAGGATCGGCAGCTTGAGCTGATCGCTGAGCTGGTCCAGGTAGGGCAGCACCTCGGCCTTGCGCTCGGCATCCAGCGCGGCCAGCGGCTCGTCCATCAGCAGCACGCGCGGGCTGGTGGCCAGCGCACGGGCAATGGCCACGCGCTGGCGTTCGCCGCCCGACAAGGTCGCGGGCTTGCGGGGCAGCAGCGGGCCAATGCCCAGCAGCTCGACCAGGCGCTCGATCTGCACGCGCTGGCGCGCCGCCGGGGTGCGGCGCAGGCCGTAGCGGATGTTGTCATGGGCGCTCAGGTGCGGGAACAGGCTCGCTTCCTGAAACACATAACCCAGCGCCCTTTGGTGGGTGGGCAGCCAGTGGGCGCTGTCATCGTCCTGCCAGCGCTCGCCATTGACCGTGACCTGGCCCTGGGCGCGCTCCAGCCCGGCAATGGAGCGCAGGCAGCTGGTCTTGCCGCAGCCCGAGGGGCCAAACAGCGCGGTGACGCCCTGGCCAGGCATCTGCAGATCGACCTGCAGCTGGAACGACGCGCGCTCAAGCTGCAGGCGCGCGTGAATGCCGTCGTGGGCGTTCTGGGCTTGCGTCATAGGGGACTCGCATTGTTCTTGTCGCGGGGCTGCAGCCACTGCAAGGCCACCAGCACCACAAAGGCAAACACCACCATGCCGCCGGCCAGCCAGTGCGCCTGGGCATACTCCATGGCTTCGACGTGGTCGTAGATCTGCACCGAGACCACGCGGGTCTTGCTGGGGATATTGCCGCCCAGCATCAGCACGATGCCGAACTCACCCACCGTGTGGGCAAAGGTCAGCACCGCAGCGGTGATAAAGCCCGGGCGCGCCAGTGGCAGTGCCACGCTGAAGAAACTGTCGATACGGCTGGCGCCCAGGGTGGCCGCTACTTCCAGCGGGCGGCGGCCCAGGCCTTCAAAGGCCCGCTGCAGCGGCTGCACCGCAAAGGGCAGCGAGTAGACCAGCGAGCCCACCACCAGCCCGGCAAAGGTAAAGGGCAGATAGCCCAGGCCCAGTGCGTTGGTGAGCTGGCCCATCGGGCCATTGGGGCCCATCGTGACCAGCAGGTAAAAGCCGATCACGGTGGGCGGCAGCACCAGCGGCAAGGTCACCACCGCGCCGATGGGGCCACGCCAGCGCGACGGCGTATGCGCTAGCCACCAGGCCAGCGGCGTGGCCAGCACCAGCAGCAAGGCAGTCGTGAAACTGGCGAGCTCAAGCGTCAGCCAGATGGCGGCCCAATCGTCAGGGCTGAGAAGGGAGGTACTCACGGCAGGCGGGGTCGTGGCAAGGTGGGAAGAAGAAAGCGGCGGCTGCGCACATGGTGCACGCGCAGCGCCTGCCGGGCAAGGGCAGTGTTTGGCCGGACCAACGCGCTGATGTCAATTGCCGAGCAGAGACCGGCGGGATCAGACCCGCCAGATCGGTGGCCCGCCGCGCCTTAGAACGCGTAACCGTAGGACTTGATGATGGCGCGCGCCTTGTCTCCCTTGAGGTAGTCCATCAAGGCGGTGGCGGCGGCATTGTCCTTGGCGCTGTCGAGCACAATGGCGTCCTGGCGGATGGGCTCATGCATGGCCGATGGAACAATCCAGGCCGAGCCTTCGCGCAGCTTGCCGTCTTCCATCACCTGCGACAGCGCCACAAAGCCCAGCTGGGCATTGCCGCTGGCTGCAAACTGGTAGGTCTGGCCGATGTTCTCGCCTTGCACGACTTTTGGCGTCACCTGGTCGGTCAGGCCCAGGTTCTTGAGCGTTTCCATCGCGGCCAGGCCGTAGGGGGCGAGCTTGGGGTTGGCGATGGCGATGTGGCGGTAGTCGCCGGTCTTGAGCACGGCGCCCTTGTCGTCCACATAGCCCGCTTGCTTGCTCCACAGCACCAGCTGGCCGATGGCGTAGGTGAAGCGGCTGGCGGCCACACCCTTGCCTTCCTGGGCCAGCTTGGCCGGCGTCGTGTCATCGGCGGCCAGCAAAATGCCAAAGGGCGCGCCGTTGTTGATCTGGGCATAGAACTTGCCGGTGGCACCAAAGGACAGCACGGCCTTGTGGCCACTGTCCTTTTCAAACTCGGCGGCAATCTTTTGCATCGGCGCGGTGAAGTTGGCGGCCACGGCCACCGAGACTTCGCCCGCATGGGCACTGGCAGCGAAGGCTGCAAACAGGGACAGGGCGAGGGGGGCGAAGCGGCGTTGGGTCATGGCAGTTATCAAATCGCTATTCTGTTAATGAATAGCGCGAGTGTAACGAGATTGTCGAGAGGCAACAAATGATGGGGGTCAAAGGCCACCGTGTTGGCGCGATATTCTGGGCAGTGCTTTTCTGAAGGCACGCTATGGGTACCGAGGCGCTAAACCATGCGAAGATTCGCGCCATGATCCCCCAAGCATCGCTCGCTGCCGCGCTCGCCGAGAAGCGCTCTGACCGCCGCATGGATGTGCTGCGCCATATCCAGGATTGCGGCTCCATCTCGGAGGCCGCGCGCCGCGTGGGCATCAGCTACAAGGCGGCCTGGCAGGCCCTGGATACCTTGTCCAACCTGGCAGGGGTGGAGCTGGTGCAGCGCAGCGTGGGCGGCAAGGGCGGCGGGGGCGCGCAGCTCACGGCCGATGCGCTGCTGCTGCTTGAGGCCGCCGACGCCATGGGCCATGCGCGCGAGCAATTGCATGTGCAGCTCGAGCATGCGCGCCAGCTGCCAACGGCTGCAGACCCCCAGGCACGCGCTGCCGGGCAAGCAGGCATCTCAGTGGCCACCACCCTGGCGCGATTGCAGGTGATGACCAGCATGCGCAACCAATGGCCCTGTGTCGTGGCCCAACTCAGCCGCAGCGGCCCCTTGGTGCAGGTGCAATTGCAGGGGGCCGATGCTGGCGCGCAGTTTGTATTGCATTCCCATATCACCGATGAGAGCGCGCAGCTCTTGGGCCTGCGCCAGGGGCTGCCGGTGCTCGCCATGTGCAAGGCCACCGCTGTCACGGTGCAAGCGGCATCGGCCGCTGCCGCGCTGGCGCCGGGCAGCAACGGCTGGCAGGGTGCGGTCACACGGGCCACGCGCGGCGGCACGGTGCAGGAGCTCGCTGTGCGCCTGCAGTCCGGCGTGCAGCTGGTGGGCTTTAGCCGCCAGGCCACGTCGCTGCGTGCGCGCTCTGCGGTGCAGGTAACGGTGGAGCCCTCGGCCGTGGTGATTGCGCTAAGCGGCGAATAAACGCGGCCTGCGCCCGGCAGCAAGGCGCTGATGTCCAGGCGCTTTATTCCCGCACCAGGCGCTTGCGGGCTTTTCGCGCGGTCTCGACGAAGGCTGCCGCTGCGGGCGATAAGCGGTCAAAGCGCAGTGCCGCCAGCGCAATGTGCCGGTGGTTGCGCGGCATGAGCCGGCGGTAGGTGACGCCGGCCGGGGGCGCGGGCAGCGCCAGGCGCGCGGCAATCGTCAGGGCATCGCCTTGCGCGACAAAGCCCATCATCGAGCTGAGCTGCTCAAACCGGTACAAGGTGTTGGGCACGGCGCCCTTGTCCGCCAGAAAAGCATCGACCCGGGGCCCCGAGCCCGCCGAGGTGCGGATAAAAGGCTGGCCATGAAAATCCAACGCGCTGATGCTGGTCTTCTGGGCCAGTGGATGGGCGGCGGGCAGCACGGCCACCAGCTCGTCCTCGATCAGCGGCACGGTGTCAAAGCGCTCGTCGGGCAAAACCACAAAGCCCAGCTCCACGCGGCGCTCCAGCAGCCACTGCAGCACCACGCTGTCCACCGCTTCTTCGATATGCACCTCGACCAGTGGATGGGCCTGGCGAAATGCGGCCAGCAGCTGGGGCAGCAGGCGCAGCGAGGAGGTCGCGCCAAACGAGGCGATCTGCAGGCGCCCGCTTGCAATGCCGCGCGCAGCTTGCGCTTCCTGCCGCAGCGCTTCTTGCTGCTGCAGCATGTCCTGGGCGCGGACCAGCAGGCGGCTGCCCACCTCGGTCAAGCTGACCGCTGCCCCGTTGCGGCTGAACAGGCCCACGCCCAGGGCGGTTTCAAGCTGCTTGATCGCATGGCTGACGCCGCTTTGCGAGATGCCAAGCACCGCCGCCGCACGGGAAAAACTGCCCACCTTGGCCAGGGTGGCAAAAACTTCGAGCTGGGTGAAGGTCATGGCGCAGATAAGCTGGGATGGCTATGAGCATTTGCTCATTCGACCATCGATAGTGATTAGCGGATAGTAGCAGCGCATGAACTCCGCAAAATACTCCACCCATCTGGGTCTTATTGGCATGGCAGCGCTCTGGGGCGCGTCCTGGCCCTGGGGCCGCGTTGTGGCGCAAGCCATGCCACCGCTGGCAGCGGCCAGCCTGCGCTTTTTGCTGGCCAGTGCCGTGCTGCTGCTGTGGCTTGCGCGCACCGGGCGCATGGGGCGTTTGCGCAGCCTGGCGGGGCGCCAGTGGCTGGGCCTGGCGGCCGCATCGGCCGTGGGCGTGCTGGGCTACTCGCTGTTCTTTTTGCTGGCGCTGCAAACCGTGCCCGCAGGCCAGGCGGCGATGGTGGTGGCGCTCAACCCGGTGCTGACCATGCTGTTTGCGGTGCTGCTGTTTCGCGAGCGCATGAACCTGCCCATCTGCCTGGGCCTGGCGCTGGCCGTGGGCGGATCGCTGTATGCGCTGAGCGGCGGCCACTGGGCCTGGGGCCTGGGCGGCGCTGCGGGGAGCGGAGTGTGGTTGCTGCTGGGCTGCGCGGCCTGTTGGGTGGGCTACACCTTGCTGGGCCGCCTGGTACTGGCCCGCATCGATCCCCTTACCACGACGGCCGCGACCGCCAGCCTTGGCGCACTGTTGCTGCTGGCAGCCAGCCTGCTGGTCGAGGGTCCGGCCGCCTGGGCCGGCCTGGTGCATGCGCCGGCCCATGCCTGGTACAGCCTGATGGCGCTCGCGCTGGGTGCCACCGCACTGGCCTATGCCTGGTACTTGCGGGGCGTGCAGGAGCTGGGCGCCGGGGCCGCGGCTGCCTATATGTCGCTGGTGCCCTTGTTTGGCATGCTGCTGTCCAGCCTGTGGCTGGCCGAGCCGCTGACGGCTTCCTTGCTGGTGGGTGGTGCTGCGGCGATTGCCGGCATGGGGCTGATGAATGCGGGCCGCATGCGCTTGCTGCCAAGGCCTGCGCAAGCAGGTTGATCCATGGCGGTCTTGGCAATGCCAGCGAGCCCGCTTATGCTGCTGGCCAACCACCGCGACTGTGCCTCCCTATGAACGCCCACCCCCGCCCAGAGCCTTGCCCTTCACCGCAAGCAGATGCCGCCCACGCCAAGGGCTCTGCGCTGGAAGTGCTGGCCGCTTTTTCAAAGCTGGGTCTGACCTCGTTTGGCGGGCCGGTTGCGCATCTGGGCTATTTCCATACCGAGTTTGTGCTGCGCCGGCGCTGGATCGATGAGCGCGCCTATGCGGATCTGGTGGCGCTGTGCCAGTTTCTGCCCGGCCCGGCCAGCAGCCAGGTGGGCATGGCCTTGGGCCTGGGCCGGGCGGGCTGGTGGGGGGCCTTGGCAGCCTGGCTGGGTTTTACCTTGCCATCGGCCCTGGCGCTGATGCTGTTGGCACTGGGCCTGTCGCAATGGGCAGGGCTGGCCGCATCGGGCGCCGTGCATGGCCTCAAGGTCGTGGCCGTCGCGGTGGTGGCGCAGGCCGTATGGGGCATGGCGCGGGCCTTGTGCCCGGACCGGTTGCGTGGGGCATGGGCCATCGCCGCCGCCTTGCTGGTGCTGGCCGTGCCTTCCACCTATGGGCAGCTGGCAGCCATCGTGCTGGGTGCGGTACTGGGCCGCTGGGCGCTGAAGCTGGGTCCGCTGCCTGCGGCACAGCACCAGCACTATGGCGTCAGCAAGCGCATGGGAAGCTGCTTGCTGCTGGTCTACGCCGTGTTGCTGGGGCTGAGCCCCTGGCTGATAGCCGCGTATGGGGGCAGCTTGCTGGCGATGGCCAGCCAGGTCTACCAGGCCGGTGCGCTGGTGTTTGGCGGCGGCCATGTGGTGCTGCCGTTGTTGCAGGCCAGCTTGGTGCCGGGCGGGCTGGTGTCCAACGACATGCTGCTGGCAGGCTACGGCGCCGCCCAAGCCGTGCCGGGCCCGCTGTTCACGTTTGCCGCCTACCTGGGCGCGGCCATGCCCGCGCCATGGGGCGGCTGGTGGGCCGGCCTGGCCTTGTTGCTGGCGGTGTTTCTGCCCGGCCTGTTGCTGGTGGCCGCTGCGCTGCCCCACTGGGAATCGCTGCGCCAGCGGGCCGGCGTGCAGCGGGTGATGGCGGGCATCAATGCCTCGGTGGTCGGCGTGCTGCTGGCTGCGCTGTACGACCCGGTGTGGACCAGCGCCATCCATTCCCGGCTGGATTTTGGCCTGGCGCTGGCCGCATTTGGCCTCTTGGTGTTTGCCCGGCTCTCCGCGCTATGGGTGGTGGTGGGCGCGGCCTTGTGCGGCTGGTGGCTGTTTTAGCGGCCAGCAGCAGGGCGATGGGCCTGCGGCAGCGGCGCTCACACCAGGCGCAGGCCCCACAGCACATCCAGCACATGTTGGGTGGAGGGCTCCACATAGCCGGCGCGGTGGGCGATGCCCAGCCGGCGCCACAGCGCAGGGCGCAGCGGGCGCATCGCAATGCGCGCATCCGGCGGTGGGGCCGTAGCTTCGTGCGGCAGCAAGGTGGCGCCGTAACCTGCGGCCACCAGGCTCTTGATGGCATCGTTGTAGTTCAGCGCAATGCGCGGCACCGGGTGGTGGCCGCCCGCGGCAAACCACTCGCTGGTCTGGCGGGACAGGCGTGTGCTGGCATCGTTGAGGATGAGCGGCTGCCCGGCGAGCCACTGCGGTGTGAGGCGGGCCGGGCAGGTCCAGTCGGCAGGCACAAAGGCCATCACGGGATCGCGGCGCCAGGGCTGGATCACCAGGCCTGCGACGGCTGGCTGGGGCAGGGCGGTGACACCGATGTCCAAGCGGCTATCCACCAGGCGCGCCAGCGTCTCTTCCGAGGTCTGGACGCTGATCTGGATGTCGATGCCCGGATGCTGATCGCGCAGCACCGCCAATGCCTGGGGCAGCAGATGCGCGATCACCCCGGTCGATGCGCCCAGCCGCACACGCCCTTCCAGCCCTTGCACCTGGCGCTGGATGTCGCTCAAGGCCAGCTCGGCCTCGTCCAGCAGGCGGCGGGCGCGTGCGACCAGCACTTCGCCAATCGCAGAGGGCCGGACATGGCCGCGCTTACGCGACAGCAGCGGCGCGCCAATGCGCTCTTCCAGCTCGGCAATATGCAGGCTGACCGTGGGCGCGGCCAAATGCAGGCTATGGGCGGCCTTGATGAACGAGCCCTGGTCGGCAATCGCCACCAGGGTGCGTAAACGGTCCAGGCTGATCTCTCGCATCGCGGCTCCAAATTCAGAAAAGCTGAATGTATGGTTTGTGAAATTCAACTTTCATTATTTTAGGGTCCGGAGGAATATGGCGGCTTCATCCATGGGCCAGCGCCCGCATTCTCGGAAGTCATCTGCATATGCGCACTCCACTTGTTTTTATCGACGGCGACCAGGGCACCACCGGTTTGCAAATCCATGAGCGGCTGCGCGGGCGCAGCGATATCCGCGTCGTGACCCTGCCAGCCGCTGAGCGCAAGGACGCCCAGCGCCGGGCCGAAGCCATCAATGCCTGCGATATCGCCATCCTCTGCCTGCCCGACGCCGCAGCGCGCGAGGCGGTGCAGGCCATCGTCAATCCTGCGGTGCGGGTGATCGATGCCAGTTCTGCGCACCGCACGCAGGCCGATTGGGTCTATGGCTTTGCGGAGATGTCGGCAGCGCAGGCCGAGCGCATTGCCAAGGCCCGCCGGGTCAGCAACCCCGGCTGCTACCCGACGGGGGCCATCGGCTTGCTGCTGCCCCTGGTGCAGGCCGGGCTGCTGCCTGCCAGCTACCCGCTCAGCGTGCATGCGGTATCGGGCTACTCCGGGCGCGGACGCGCAGGGGTCGAGGCGCATGAGGGCGTGGGGGGTGCCAAGCCGCCAGCCTTCCAGATCTACGGCCTGGAGCTGGCTCACAAGCATGCGCCGGAGATGCAGTTGCACGCAGGTCTGGACGCGCGCCCGCTGTTTGTGCCGGCCTATGGTGCCTATCGCCAGGGCATTGTGCTGACGGTGCCGCTGGCATTGCGCATGCTGCCGCCCGGTGTGGATGCCGCTGCGTTGCAGGCCTGCCTGGCACGCCACTATGCGCAGACGCCCGATGTGCAGGTATTGTCGCTGGATGAGGCCAGAGCGCTTACACACCTGGATCCGCAGCTGCTCAACGGCACGAATGCCATGCAGCTCAGCGTCTTCCACAACGAGGCGCAGGGCCAGGTGCTGCTGGCGGCCATTTTTGACAACCTGGGCAAAGGCGCATCGGGTGCGGCGGTGCAGAACCTGGACCTGATGCTGGGCGCATAGGGGGTGAAAGCTCAGTCGCTATCGCCCAGAAACTGCGCGGTCAGCTGCTGGGCCAGGGGGTCGGGGCCGCTGAGGGTCAGGCTCAGCTGCAGCGCGGTCTGCTGCGCTGCCTGGGGCGCCAATAGCTGGCGCTGCCGCGCATCCCAGTGCAAGGCCAGCGCGTCACCGGCATCGTTTTGCAACTGCAGGTCCAGATCCCAGCGGTGGCCATCTTCCAGCGGGCCGGGGGCGCCAAAGGTATCGCTGCACCAGGCCAGCAGCTGCGTGACTTCGGCTGCCAGCGCTGGCCACTGGGCGGCCTTGGCATAGGCCATCGCATCGAGGCTGGTAAGGCCTTCGCCGTCATCGCTGGTGTCAAAGTCCAAATAGTCGAGCATGTGCGGGGTTTTCATCGATATTGCGCGATTTTATGCTATGTTTTTAGGAGTTAAGCAAGCAAGCCGGATACCCCTATGAGCCTGGAATGGAATGCGCTGGATTTCTCCTACCCGCAAGCGGCCCCACTGCTGGCCGGCTGGCAATGGCAGGCCGCGCCTGGCCTGGTGCAACTGGTCGATGGCCTGAGCGCAGGCAAGACCACGGCCCTGCAATTGCTGGCCGGGCAGCTGCAGGCCTGCGGGGGCAGCCTGCTTATCGATGGCCAGACGCCGCAGGCGCTCAAGAGCGCAGGGGGCGTGTTCTGGCACGAGCCACGCCTGCCCGCCACGATGCCGCCAGGCACCACGGTGGTCGCAGACTGGATCGCCCAGATGCGCCGGGACTGCCCGGGCTGGGATGAGGCACTTTTTGGGCAATGGCAAGCGGGCTTTGATCTGGCCCCGCATGGCGCCAAGCCTTTGCTGGCGCTCTCCACCGGCAGTCTGCGCAAGCTGGTCATCGCGCTGGGCTTGGCCAGTGGCGCCCGGCTGGTGCTGCTCGATGAGCCCACCTCGGGGCTGGACAAGCCGGCGCTGGCCTTTTTGCGCGAGGGCCTGCAAACCCTCGCGCCGCACCTGGCCGCGCAGGGGCGCTACGCCGTGCTGGCGCATTACGAGCCTTTGGTGGATGCCGGGGGCGCCGTGCAGGTGGTGGCGTTGCCGGCGCCATAGCGGCTGCGCAGGCGAGGGCGCTGCATTGTGTAAATTTTCGTGCGCGCTGGCGGGCCAGACCCGTGGCGCGTGTTGGGCCGCTGGATAATCGGGCAGACCGATTTTTTGAAAGACTGTTGTGGACACCTTGCTGTTGATCAAAGCCGCCATCATGGGCGTGGTGGAGGGGCTGACGGAGTTCTTGCCGATCTCCTCGACAGGGCATTTGATTTTGGCCGGCAGCCTGCTGGGCTTTGACGATGCCAAGGCCAAGGTGTTCGACATCGCGATCCAGACTGGCGCCATCTTTGCGGTGATCCTGGTGTACTGGCAAAAGATCCGGACCACCGTCGTGGCCCTGCCATCGAGCCGCCAGGCACAGCGCTTTGCGCTCAATGTCTTTATCGGCTTTTTGCCCGCCGTGGTGCTGGGCCTGTTGTTTGGCAAGTACATCAAGGCGCATTTGTTCACGCCCATCGTCGTGGCCACCACCTTTATCCTGGGCGGCTTTGTCATCCTCTGGGCGGAAAAGCGCCAGTCCGCCCATGTGCGGGTGCAGACGGTCGATGAGATGACGCCGCTTGATGCGCTCAAGGTCGGCCTGGTGCAGTGCCTGGCGATGATTCCGGGCACCAGCCGCAGCGGCTCGACCATCATCGGCGGCATGCTGATGGGCCTGTCGCGCCAGGCGGCCACCGATTTTTCGTTCTTCCTCGCGATCCCCACCTTGATCGGCGCTGGCGTCTACAGCCTCTACAAAGAGCGGGCGCTGCTGTCGATGGCCGATATCCCCATGTTTGCCACGGGGCTCATCTTCTCGTTCATCAGCGCCTGGCTCTGCGTGCGCTGGCTGCTGCGCTACATCGCCTCCAACAGCTTTGTGCCCTTTGCCTGGTACCGCATTGTGTTCGGCATCATCGTGCTGGTGACGGCCTTTAGCGGCATGGTCAATTGGGTGGATTCCTGATCGCGGACATCCACGCGCATCCGCACACTGAAACCCGGCCAGGCAGCCGGGTTTTTTTGTGCCCGTTGGGCCGCTGCCGCAGCCCGGTCCCTGTCGCCAATATGTCTGTGCCGCCCAAGGCTTGGGGTTTATCTGGGCTGCGGGTCTTTCGGCGTTCTCTACAATTATCCATATTGTGAACTTTAGTCCATATGGTGGATAAATGCCCGTAGACAGCCCTGACCAGACCCCGTTGATGCCTTACCAGTATCCGAACCCGCCTGATGCCTTGCCCGAGATCGTGGTGGAAAGCGCCATCCCCACCGATGAGCGGCTGTGGGTGCCGCAGGCCGAGAACGTCTGGTTTCGCCCCCTTTGCCTCAATGCCAGCCAGGGTTACTGGATGAACCTGCTCAAGGTGCGCAAGTCCGGCGTGCTCAGCCGCCACCGCCACCCTCAGGCCGTGCATGGCTTTGTGCTCAAGGGCCGCTGGAAATACCTGGAGCACGACTGGTGGGCCAAGGAAGGCAGCTATGTGTTTGAGCCCCCAGGCGAGACCCACACCTTGTATGTGCCCGAAGACTGCGAGGAGATGATCACCTACTTCCAGGTCAACGGTGTCATGTACTACACCGACCCCTGGGGCAAGGGCATGGGCTTTGAGGACGTGTTCACCAAGATCGACATGTGCCGCAAGCACTTCGAGGCCGTGGGCCTGGGTGCCGATTACACCAACCAGTTCATCCGCTGACATGGCCGATTGCAGCTACCAATTGGGCGGCCGGGTGGCCGTGGTGACGGGCGGCGCAAGCGGCATTGGTGCCAGCCTGGTGCAGGCCTTGCAGCAAGCCGGTGCCCAGGTGGCCGTCTGGGATCTGCAGCCGCCTTCTGCCGCAGATGCAGGTGATGCGCTGTTCTGCCCGGTCGATGTGACCGAGCCGGCCAGCATCCAGGCGGCGCTGGCGCAAACGCTCGAGAGGCTGGGCCGGGTCGACATGCTGATCAACAGCGCCGGTATCACCGGGCCCACGATGGCGCTCGATGCCTTTGACGACGCCATCTGGCAACGCGTGATCGATATCAACCTGGTCGGTGTCTACCACGTCTGCAAGGCGGTGGTGCCGGTGCTGCGTGCCCAGGGCTATGGCCGGGTGGTGAACATCGCCTCGCTCGCAGGCAAGGAGGGCACGCCCAATGCCTCGGCCTACAGCGCGGCCAAGGCCGGGGTGCTGGCGCTGACCAAGTCGCTGGGCAAGGAGCTGGCCGGCAGCGGCGTACTGGTCAATGCGGTGGCACCGGCAGCGGTGCGCACGCCCATCCTGGAGCAGATGGCCCCCGAGCATGTGGCCACGATGATTGCCAAGAGCCCGATGGGCCGCCTGGGCGAGCCCGAGGAGATTGCCGCCCAGGTGCTGTGGCTGGCGTCCGACGCCTGCTCGTTCAGCACTGGGGCGGTGTTTGATGTATCCGGTGGACGTGCGACCTATTGAAACTGCACGACAAAGTAAAAAGCAGGAGACGGTATGAACATGAATAAAACGCGCCGCGGCGCCATGGGCTTTGTCGCCGCCGGTGCCAGCGCTGTGCTGATGGGCATGAGCGGCTGGGCGGTGGCGGCGGACTTTCCGGCACGCCAGATCGAGCTGATCGTGCCCTTCCAGCCCGGTGGCGGCACCGACGGTGTGGCCCGTGCCTTTGGTGAGGCGGCGCGCAAGCACATTCCGCAAAGCGTGGTGGTGATCAACAAGCCCGGTGCCAGCGGCGCCATTGGCTGGACGGACATGATCAATGCCAAGCCTGACGGCTACAAGCTGGCCGTGGTGACGGTGGAACTGGTGACCCTCAAGCCCATGGGCCTGGCCAAGTTCTCGTACGACGATGTGCAGCCCATCATCCAGTTCAACGCCGACCCGGCCGCGATCACGGTGCGCGCTGATGCGCCCTGGAACACGATCGAAGAGTTCCTCGCCGCCTCCAAGAAGGACCCCGGCAAGATGGGCGTGGGCAATGCCGGCAATGGCTCGATCTGGCACTTTGCCGCCACGGCGCTGGGCGACAAGACGGGCATCCAGTTCAACCATATTCCGTTCCAGGGTGCGGGCCCAGCCGTGCTGGCGCTGATGGGCGGCCACGTCGATGCGGTGGCGGTGAGCCCGGCCGAAGTGGCCCAGCAGCTGCAGGCGGGCAAGCTCAAGATGCTGACCGTGATGGCGGACCAGCGCGTGAAGAACTTCGACAAGGTGCCTACCTTGAAGGAAAAGGGCATCGACCTGAGCATTGGCACCTGGCGCGGCATTGCCGGCCCCAAGAAGCTGCCCACCGATGTGCTGAACTACCTCAAGGCCGCCGCCAAGAAGACCGTCGATGAGCCGGCCTTCCAGGAAGTGCTGGCCAAACAGAACCTGGGCTTTGTCTATGCCGACGACCAGGGTTTCCGCAACCAGATGATGAAGGATGCGACCTATTTCGCCGACCTGATCAAACTGCTGGACATGAAGAACTGAGCCCCAAGCGGGCGATAAGCAAGCAATGCGAGAGATGCGAGTGATGACTACGACCTACCAGAAAGACCTGTTGACAGGCAAGACCGCCCTGGTCGCCGGTGCCACCCAAGGCATTGGCGCCGTGATCGCCAACCATTTGGCGGCGCTGGGCGCGCGCGTGATTGCGCTGGGCCTGGGCGAGGGCGATGGCACGCTGGACGCCGGGGTGGAGGTGCGCCAGGCCGATGTGACGCGCCAGGCCGATCTGGATGGGGCGCTCGCCGATCTGGACGAGCTCGACATCGTCTTCAACTGCGCGGGCATCATCAAGCGCGGGCTGGAGCACGATGTGGAGGTCTTCCAGCGCGTGCTGGAGGTGAACCTGACGGGCACCATGCGGGTCTGCACCGCCACGCGCGACAAGCTGCGCGCCCGGCGCGGCTGCATTGTCAACACCGCATCGATGCTGACCTTCTTCGGTGGTGGCCTGGTGCCCGGCTATGCGGCCAGCAAGGGCGGCATTGGCCAGCTGACCAAGTCGCTTGCCATTGCCTATGCGGCCGATGGCATCCGGGTGAACGCGATTGCCCCGGGCTGGATTGCGACGCCGCTGACCCAGGCGCTGCAGGACGACCCGGCCCGCTCGGGCCCCATCCTGGCACGCACGCCGCTGGGGCGCTGGGGCACACCGCAGGATGTGGCGCAAGCGGCCGTGTTCCTCTGCACACCGGCGGCCAGCTTTATGACGGGCGTGGTGCTGCCGGTCGATGGCGGCTATATGGTGAGCTGAGGCTGACGCCCGAGAGGGCGGTGGCAGCACGCTGCCCATCCAAAGACAAATGCCCTCGGCCAGGTGGCCGAGGGCATTTTTTTGGGGAAGACAAACAGGTCTTCAGTCCTTGGGGCGGAAGCCAATCGCCAGGCTCGACGGCACGCGGCCATCGGTGTCGCGTGGCAAGGTTTCGGTCTTGTGCATTGCACGGACGACGGCATCGTCCCAGGCCTTGTTGCCGCTGGACTTGGTGACGCGCACGCCCACGATGGTGCCATCGGGGGCAGCGCGCACTTCCAGCTCGGCACGCGGGTTGCCCTGGATGTCATCAGGGAAGGTGATGTTGGGGCGCACCTTGGCAGCGACCTTGCCGCCATAGCCGGCCGATGGGCCACCTTGGCCAGAGGCGCTGCCCGATGGCGTGCCACCCTGGCTGCTGCCGGCCGCACCTGCTGCGCCTGCCATACCGGCCATGCGGGCGATATTGGCCTGGCGCTGGGCTTCGGCGGCCTTGGCATCTGCTGCTGCCTTGGCTTTGGCGTCAGCAGCGGCCTTGGCCTTGGCATCCGCTGCTGCTTTGGCTTTCGCATCTGCAGCGGCCTTGGCCTTGGCGTCGGCCTCTGCCTTGGCTTTTTCGGCCTTCTCGCGCTCGGCCTTGTCCTTCTCGGCTTTTTCCCGGGCGTCCTTTTCCTTTTGCAGGCGGTCCTTCTTGTCCTGCTCGGCCTGCTTCTTGCGGTCGGCTTCCTTGCGGTCCTTCTCCGCCTTCTCGGCCTTTTCGCGGGCGTCCTTTTCCTTTTGCAGGCGTTCCTGGCGCTCTTCTTCCAGGCGGTCCTTCTTGTCCTGCTCGGCTTGCTTCTTGCGCTCGGCTTCCTTGCGCTGGGCCAGCTCACGCTCCTTTTGCTCGCGCTGCTTGGCTTCCTGCTCCTTTTTCTTGCGCAGGGCAATCTCGGACTCGCGGTCGTCGTCATCCTGCACGGCCGCCACGGGCTTGGGCGTGGTCACGGCCGGGGCGGGCGCGGGGGGGCGGGAGGCCGCGCCGGCGCACGCCGGCCATGCGGCCTTTGGCTGGCACGCCATCGCGCCCGCGCAGGCCGGCAGCATCACCAACCATGCGGCCACCGACCCGCAGGGGGGCAGCGAGCCGCCGGTGCCGGGCGCTGCC